>JAAYNU010000065.1 GCA_012520695.1 Erysipelothrix sp. | reverse complement strand
ATTGTTTGTGCCTTACGGGTACTAAAGCCGCTGGGGCGAATGATGTCTTGTAGTTCTTGTGTGCTGAGTGATTGTATTCCTTCGATACTCAAATAGGGAGTAAGTGCCTGGATGCAGGGTGTCACATTGGTCCAGTTTGTATTTTGTACCAGGATTGTTCCAGTCATTATATCAATTTGGGTGTCGGCTGGCCACCAATTTTGGGGTCCGTAGTGTCTTAGGAGTGTTGTGTAGATATTGTGTAGTTTTTTCATGTCCTAATTATACATTAGAGTGAGTATTTAGGCTATTCTTGGTGTTTTTATAAAATTAATTAAAAACATGCTTAAAACACTTGTAATGCTCAGTGTATAGTGTATAATATTCAAGCGACTGCATAGAAGTGCAAGGTTGCCGGCACACTGAAGACCGTTGTCATGGTCAGTGAGAAGCCGGGTAATTTGACACGGAGCAGGTCTACTTAAGTAGACGGAAGAAGGAGGAATTTCCATGGCAAAGAATTTTATTCGTATTCGACTTAAAGCATACGAACACCGCACCATTGATAGCGCAGCACAAAAGATTGTGCAAGCAGCTAACGATCACGGAGCGCAAAAAGTAGTTGGTCCAGTACCGTTACCAACTGAGAAGAAAATCATTACAGTATTACGATCGGTACACGTTAACAAGGATTCTCGTGAACAATTTGAATCAAGAACTCATAAGAGATTGATTGAAATTGTGGGACCTACGGCAGAAACAATCGACGCATTAAGTCGTTTAGATCTACCAAGCGGTGTCGACATCGAGATAAAACTTTAGTAGGAAGGGAGAAATCATGAAAGGATTACTAGGACGTAAATTAGGAATGACACAAGTCTTTACAACAGACGGAACACTTATTCCTGTATCAGTAGTTGAAGTATTACCAAACGTTGTCTTGCAAAAGAAAACAATGGAGACTGACAATTACGAAGCTGTACAATTAGGCGTTGTAGACGTAAAGTTACAACGTGCAAACAAATCTGAGATTGCTCACGCTGCTAAAGCTAACTCGGCACCGAAGAAATTTGTTCGCGAAATTGCTGGAAACGGCATGTTTGATAAAGAGGTTGGCGGCATCGTTGCTGCTGATTTATTCAACGCAGGCGACTATGTAGACGTTACTGGCGTTTCACGCGGTAAAGGATACCAAGGAGCTATTCGTAGAGGGAATCAATCATTAGGACCTGCATCACACGGTTCACGCTTCCATAGAGGAATCGGTTCATTGGCAACTGGTGGATTAACTCCAGCGGTTATCAAAAAGGGTGGAACAATGCCTGGACAAATGGGTGGTTACACTACAACAAATCAAAAACTTGAAGTTATCAAAATTGATACTGAAAACAATTACTTATTAATTAAAGGAAACATTCCTGGACCTCGTCGCGGATTTGTTGTTGTTAAATCAACAGTGAAGAGCACGAAATCTAAGGAAGCTGTTGAATTAATTGATTATGCTGCGAAGGAGGATTCTAACAATGCCTAAGATCGAAGTATTCAATCAAGAAGGTAAGAGCCTTCACACATTAGAATTAAATGAAGCGGTTTTTGGAATTACTCCAAATAACCAAGCGGTTTTCGAAGCTGTAGTTATGCAACAAGCATCACTTCGCCAAGGAAATCACAAGACTAAAACTCGTACAGAAGTACGCGGTGGTGGTCGTAAGCCATGGGCTCAAAAGGGTACAGGACGCGCGCGTGCTGGTTCATCCCGTGGACCTATCTGGCGTGGTGGTGGTATCGTATTCGGTCCAACACCAAGAAGCTATAGCTACTCACTAAACCGTAAGGTTCGTCGTTTAGCTCTTCGTTCTTCATTATCACAAAAAGTTCTTGACTCAGATGTTACAGTTCTTGATAACTTAGCATTTGAAGCAGTTAAGACTAAAAACTTTATTGCGCTAATGGATACTCACAAATTCCACAACAAAACATTGTTCGTGGTAGCTGGTGAAGAAGATGTTGACAATGCTTACTTATCAATGCGCAACTTGCCAAACGCAATGTTACTAAACGTTGAAGGTTTGAATGTTCGCGACATCGTTAACGCAGATCGCATTGTATTCACTGAAAAAGCTGCAATTGAAGCTGGAGAGGTGTTTGCATAATGAAACGTAACCCTAGAGATATTATCGTGCGTCCAATCATTACTGAAAAAACAGTAGCGATGCAAGCCGATAACAACACAGTAACTTTCGAAGTTGCTCAAGGTACAAACAAAATTGAAATTCGTCAAGCAATTGAAGAAATATTCAAAGTAAAAGTTGACTCAGTCAACGTAATCAATGTTCACCCACGTAAAAAACGTGTTGGTCAACATGAAGGTAAAACAAACAAGGTTCGTAAAGCAATGATTAAACTTGCTGAAGGATCAAACATCGACATTATCTAAAAATAATGTCATTTATCGGAAGAATCACGCTATTTCCGGACAATTTGCGTAAGGAGGAAATTATTTAATGGCAATTAAAAAATATAAGCCAACTACTCCTGGTCGCCGAGGTATGACAACTTTAGCTAACGAAGAGTTAACTAAAGGAGTTAAACCAGAGCGTTCATTAGTAGCGCCACTTGATAAAACAGGTGGTCGTAACAATACAGGTCGTATCACGACTCGTCACATCGGTGGTGGACACAAGCGCCAATACCGTATCATTGATTTCAAGAGAAATAAGGATAATATTCCAGCAAAAGTTGCTACAATCGAATATGATCCAAACCGTTCTGCAAATATCGCTTTACTACACTATGCAGATGGAGAAAAACGCTATATTTTAGCTCCTAAGGGAATTAAAGTTGGAGATGTTCTTCTAAGTGGTGTTGAAGCTGATATTAAAATCGGTAATGCTAAAGAATTAGGCCAAATGCCTGAAGGTACAACAGTTCATAACATTGAATTGAAACCTGGTAAGGGTGCTCAGTTAGTTCGTTCTGCTGGTACTTCTGCTCAAGTTCTTGGTATTGAAGATCGTCATGTAATCGTATCACTTGCTTCTGGTGAAGTTCGTAAGATTTTATCTACTTGCCGTGCAACAATCGGTGAAGTTGGTAATGGAGAACATTCATTAGTAACAATTGGTAAAGCGGGACGTACACGTCACATGGGTGTTCGCCCAACTGTTCGTGGTTCTGCTATGAACCCTGTCGATCACCCTCATGGTGGTGGTGAAGGACGTACGCCAATCGGTCGTAAGTCTCCAATGACGCCTTGGGGTAAAAAAGCTATGGGTGT
>JAAYNU010000064.1 GCA_012520695.1 Erysipelothrix sp. | reverse complement strand
TCTTTATTCATATTATCACCTCTGCACCTAAAACTATATACTTTTTGGTGCAAAAATGCAAACAATACCTAAAACTAAATCCGATTTCTTAAAATAATAGTATTCAATAAATATACTCCCAAAATCATTCAATTGCCTCTTATAGTCATAATTTATTTTTTTGTGATAATTGTGGTGGTTAATTTTGCTGCTTTGGTGCTACCTTATTGCGACTTTATGCTACTTTTCTATAATTTCTAAGCATCAAAAAACCCACTGAATAGTGGGTTTTGAGTACAAAACATATAATATAAATTAACGTTTTGAGAATTGTGGTGCACGACGTGCTCCACGAAGACCTGGTTTTTTACGTTCTTTAGCACGTGGATCACGTGTTAAGAATCCTGCAGCTTTTAGTGCTGGACGGTAATCTACCGAAGCTTCTAGCAATGCACGAGAAATCCCGTGACGAATTGCTCCCGCTTGACCTGTAAGACCACCACCGAATACGTTAACTTTAACATCAAACGTATCAACTGTTGAAGTTGTTTCAAATGGTGAACGTACTGTCATACGAAGTAGTTCCGAAGGCAAGTGCACTTCGATTGGTTTATGATTAATCGTAATCACACCTGTTCCAGGAGTTAGGTAAACTCGAGCAACAGAAGTCTTACGACGACCTGTACCTAAGTAAGTTACAGTGCTTTTAGTTTTCGTTGTCATTGTTTCTCCTACCCTTTAATTTCTAATGCAATCGGTTGTTGCGCTGCATGTGGATGATTTCCATCCTTGTAAACGAATAAATGCTTACGTTGTACGTCACCCAAACGTGTATGTGGTAACATACCGTGGATAGCTCTTTCGATCCATTCTACAGTATATTTGTCCTTCATCACTTTGATTGAACGTGTTCTCAAACCACCTGGGTATGATGAGTGATTATAGTAGGATTTCTTGTATTCTTGATCTCCTGTATAAACAACTTTGTCTGCATTGATGACGATGACGTAGTCTCCGCCTTCAACGTTAGGTGTATATGTTACTTTGTGTTTTCCATGTAATACATGTGCGACTGCTGATGCTAAACGACCTAAAGTCATATCAGTTCCGTCGACGATGTACCATTGGCGGACAACATCCGCTGGTTTGGTCATTGTTGTTTGACGCATAATTTGTTTCCTCTTTCCAAAAGTAGTCTTCCGGGGCTACTATTTGGCATTAAGTGCCGTCTACTATTATATATCCTCATACCCTTGTGTGTCAAGGTAAATCACTTTTCTTTTTGAATGCTTAACAAGTGACTCTGAGTACATTTTAATATAATGAATAGTTTGAACAATTAGTGCCTATTTTTATTAATGAATTCGACGCGTTATGTCCTTAAATACAGACAGATCCAAATCGAACCCAAGGTAATATCCTTTAAATAATGATTTCACGGTTGAGCGCTCATCAAGCTTCAGTTGATACAAAGCCTCATCCTTCAATACTTCAACGACGTAGAAGGCTTCTTCATCAATCTTAAGTTGCATATAAGCAGGTTTCTCTTTATATGAAAGTACTAAAAAGTTATAGTTATCAATCGTAAAGTCATCCCAAACAAAATCGATTTGCTTGTTCAGAGTCTCTGGACTTATTACTTCTCCCTCATAAGGATTGTGTTGCATTATCACTTCAAATTGATTCATCTTCAATCCACCCTTCTTCATACTCTACTTCACACATATAAAGACCACATGGCTCCGCATTACGAGCGAAAGCACGTTTGTCTTTTTTGAGAAGCATGTCATTAACATCTTCAACACTCAGTTTTCCACGCCCCACTTCAATACACGCAGCAATCAGCATGCGCACCATGTAGCGAAGAAAACCACTGCCCTTAATTCTAAAAATTAGTAAATCATCTTCTTCGTTTAGGTTAAACCATTCAATCGTTCTTACTTGATTCTCTACAACAGTAAGCTCCGTTGCATTGAAACTCGTGAAGTCGTGAGTACCGACGAAGATCTTCATGAGATCTCTAATCGCTTGTGTGTCAAGCTTCTTACCATACTGATAAACATAGTTTCTCATGAACGGATTGTATTCACCCTGATTCAATCGATATTCATAAGTTTTAGATAAGGTATGATACTGTGCATGAAATTCATGGTTGACGCGTTGAACTAATTTGATATAGATATCCTTTGGAACCAGTGCATTAAGCGCACGGCGCCAGGCATGATGGTCCATATCAACATCACTCTCAAAGTGACACGTTTGAGCAAGCGCATGAACCTTCGCGTCTGTACGACCCGATCCATGAACCCTTACCTCTTCTTTCGCAATCTTGCTTAGAATGGTTTCGAGTTCTTCTTGCACACTGCGCTCACTGGACTGTTTTTGCCAACCCAGAAACTCTGATCCATCATAGGCAAGCGTTACTTTATATTTCATATAAATCGTTTCACCATCACTACGGCTACAAGAACCGCAATACAGATAAAGAGCGCAACATAATCCGATAAACGAATCTTAAGTTGTTTGTATCGCGTTCTTTCTTTACCTGGATAGTATCCACGGGCTTCCATAGCATCCGCTAAATCCTCAGCACGTTGAAACGAAGAAACAAAGAGCGGAATAATCATTGAAATAATTCCCGATACTTTCTCAGTGAGTTTTCCTTCATCTAAATCAACACCACGACTGCTTTGTGCTTGCATGATGCGCTGTGTATCATCAATCAGAGTTGGAATAAATCTGAAGACAATTGAAATCATCATCGCAATTTCATGCGCAGGCACTTTAAAGCGTCTGAGTGGTGATAGAAGATCTTCAATCCCAAGTGTTAAGTCTAGGGGTGCCGTTGTGGCAGTAAGTAGTGTTGTAACCATGATCATGAGAACAAGACGACCTACAATAAAGAGTGTTTGAATAACTGCTTTTGAATAGATCTTAAAGGATCCAATTTGAAGAACAATCGTTCCTTCTCTTAGAAGCAGTGTGTTAATGATGAATAAGAATACAAGCATGAACATCATTGGCTTCATTGATTTTAAAATAAATTTGAAACTTAGCTTTGCCATTAGAATCGCAGTTGCGAGAACCACAAATAAAATCGCATAACCATAGAAGTCCGCTAGGAATACTGCAGTCATTAAAATCAACATTGTTATAATTTTGAATCGAGGATCAATGCGATGAATCTTTGAATCAAGTGGGACATAGCGCCCCAAAGTAAAGTTATTCATGGCTTGGACCTCTCTTAATTTCTTGTGAGAGAACATCAAGATCCAGGCTCTCACTTAATGTGTATCCCTTTTCTTCCAACAAGTGTTTCAGTTGTAGAATGCGAGGAAGCACAAAGCCAAGACTATTCAAGAGTTCTTTGTCACTGAAGAAATCCTTCGCAGGTCCTTGATAGATGCATGAACCTTTATCCATCACAACAACGTTATCAGCATAGTTTAATACATGATCCATATCATGAGTTACCATGATGATGGTTTTATTGTGTTCTTGGTTGAGTCCAAGGAACAAGGCCATCATATCCTTGCTTCCCTGTGGGTCTAGGCCCGCTGTAGGCTCGTCTAATACTAAGACCTCAGGATTAGATGCAATAACGCCCGCAATCGCTACACGGCGCTTCTGACCGCCTGAGAGGTCAAGTGGTGAGCGTTCCCACAGTGATTCATCAATACCTACAAGCGTTAAGGCTTGTTTAACTGATTTTAAACTTTCTTCTTCAGTGAAACCGAAGTTAGAAGGTCCAAAGCTTACATCCTTGAAAACTGTTTCCTCGAATAATTGCATTTCAGGAAATTGGAACACAAGACCTACTTTAGATCTGAGTGCTTTAAGGCCTTTTGGTTTTTCATTAGCGATGAGTTTATGATCAAAGATCACAACTTCGCCTTCAGTTGGTTTGTTTAAACCGTTAAGGTGTTGAACAAGCGTGGATTTACCACTTCCTGTAGAACCAATAACAGCTGTGATTTTACCCGGTTCAAATGACACACTGACATCTTTAAGTGCATCAAATGAGAATGGTGAATTAGCGCCATATTGGAAACTTACATTTTTGAATTCAATTGACATAGTTCTTCGACCATCCCTTCAATATCATAGGGAGTCGATAACGTAATCCCTTGTTTCTTCATTGCATTGTAAAACTTAACTGAGAAAGGAACATCCAAGGCTAAATCAACAAGCGTACTTGTTTTCATAAGGATTTCTTGGGGTGTACCTTGTAATACAATTTTTCCTTCATTCATAACAATCACAAAATCAGACATGCTGACTTCTTCAATGTCATGCGTAATGGATAGAATCGTCATTTTTGATTCAAGGTGTAACTTACCTACGAGTTCGTTCACTTCTTTGCGTCCTTTTGGATCAAGCATTGAAGTAGCTTCGTCTAAGACTAAGAGTTCGGGTGCCATAGCAAGTGCTCCTGCAATCGCAACGCGTTGTTTTTGTCCACCCGAAAGCTTTGTTGGTTCGTGGTCTAAGTAATCTTTCATATCTGTTTTTGTTGAGTATTCCACAATGATATCATTCATTGCTTCACTTTTGACTTGTCTGTTCTCAAGTCCAAAAGCAATGTCATCGCGCACAGTTGCGCCAATGAATTGGTTGTCTGGGTTTTGGAAAACAATTGCGATTTTCTCTCTGATTTCATAGACATTCTTTTCCGTTAAGGTCATGTCATCGATGATGACTTCTCCTGATTTTGATGGAAGCAGTCCAATGATTAATTTAGCAAGTGTCGACTTACCACTTCCGTTATGTCCAATAATGGTAACGTATTGTCCTTTGTTCACACTGAAAGACACATCGTTGACTGCGATGTGTTCATCGTCGTATGAGAACAATAAATTCTTTACGTTTAACTGTTTCAAGCTTACAACTCCCCTTGTGTATTCAAATGAGCAATATTAATAATGACTTCACATGCTTTCATCATAGATTCAACATGTGCGAGTTCATGACGTCCGTGTAAAAATTGAGCACCAGTAAAAAGGTTTGGTGTTGGAAGTCCCATATACGACAGACGTGATCCATCAGTTCCACCGCGAACAGCAGAAATGATTGGTTCAACATCGGATGCCTTCATTGCATCTTTTGCGAGTTCAACAATACTCATATCTTCTTCAATGATGTTTCTCATATTATAGTAACTGTCTTTAGTTTCAACAGTAACTGCTTGATAAGCATATTTTTCATTCATCTTATCAGCAATTGTATTCATCATTTCTTTTCGTGCATTAAATTTAGCCATATCGTGATCTCTTAGAATGAATGTGAGTTTAGCATCTTCAATCGTAGAAATCGTATCGGTTAAAAGGTAGAATCCTTCATAGCCTTCAGTTGTTTCAGCGCGCTCATCACTTGGTAATTGTGAGAAGTACTCATTGACCAATACGTTAGCGTTGATCATAGTGTCTTTTGCACTTCCGGGATGAACTGAAATTCCTTTGAGTGTAACGACTGTTTCTGCAGCATTGAATGTTTCGTATTCAAGACCACCCAGTTCAGTTCCGTCGACTGTATATGCGAAATCTGCGTCGAATCCTTCGACATCAAATGCATCTGCACCAGTACCAATTTCTTCGTCAATGGTGAATGCAATGCGAATATCTCCGTGTTCAATGTCCTTATTATCGAGTAGGAACTCCATCGCTGTCATAATTTCAGCAATCCCTGCTTTGTCATCCGCGCCTAAAAGTGTGAGGCCATCGGTAACTACGAGGGTTCCACCTTCAAGGTCTTTGAGATTTGGGAATGTTTTAACATCTGTAATGATATTATGTTCCGCATTTAAAACGATGTCTTTTCCATCGTAATTTTCAATAACGCGAGGGGATACATTTTCTGAGTTGTAGTCTGCTGTGTCCATGTGTGCGATGAAACCGATTGTGCGAACATCTTTATCTGTATTGGATGGTAAAAGTGCAGTAACAATACCGTACTCGTCGATTTTTACTTTATCGAGCCCGATGTCGATGCATTCTTCGTAGAGCATCTTCGCAAGTTCAAATTGTTTTTTAGTCGATGGCACGAGTCCTGTTGAACCGTCCGATCGTGTATCTATTTTGGTGTAGCGTACTAAACGCTCAATGAGTGTGTTTTTCATAATTTTACCTACTTATCTATCTCAATTATTTTAACATATTTGCGCGTATTAACCTAAAAAATGGCCCAAATCCAAAGAAAAAACCACTATTGTAAAATAATGGCTTAATCATTCATTATTACAGATCTTTATTCGCTGTCTTCTTTTGATAATTCATCAGCAAATTCTGTTACTGTATTTTCTGCAGATGCGCTTAGGTCATCAAGTGCACTTAAGGTTTTTTCTACATGATTTTTATTATTGCGATTGAGGAAGTAACCTGCCGCACCTACTGCTGCACCGATAATCGCAAGTGGAAATAGTTTTTTCATTTCGTTTCCTCCTTTGTTTGTATACTATTATTCTATCACAGTATGTGTATCAACGGGTGGAAATAACGTGATAATCTTTATCAATGAAATATTCGTCATTGTGTTAATTAAAAAAACAC
>JAAYNU010000063.1 GCA_012520695.1 Erysipelothrix sp. | reverse complement strand
GGGATATCAGTGTCTTTCGAATATCGCCTAGCAGTGTTTTTTCAAGTGGTTTCATTAAAGTATCATATGAAATCATGAATTTTTACCTCCTTGTTTTTTTGTAAACAGCTTTCGGGTTGCCATGGGAGTCCAATTGTTTTGGTTTACCTTGTCGATTCTTTGGCATTGTTTTAACACGTTCCTTTTTAGGATCAGTTTTTCGTTTGGGTGGTGTTTTTTTCACCTTTTCCGATTTATCAACCAATGGATAATCGTGATCATTCACAACATCAATTTTTTTCTTCGTTAATTTCTCGATGTCTTTAAGTAATGATATTTCATGGAAATCGCACATTGAAATTGAGACCCCTTCAGAACCAGCACGACCTGTACGACCAATTCGGTGGACATATGTCTCAGGAATTTCCGGTAGTTCATAGTTAATGACCATTGCGAGGTCATCCACATCAATACCACGAGCTGCGATATCCGTTGCGACTAGGACATTTATTTTTCCATCTTTAAAATCATTCAATGCGCGTTGACGTGCATTTTGTGATTTATCACCATGAATAGCGGATGCTTCAATGCTTCCGCGCTTCAAGTCTCTTACAACGCGGTCTGCACCACGTTTTGTTCGGGTGAAGATGAGGACTGATTGAGTATTTCCTTTAAGTAAGTCTTTTAAAAGGTTAATTTTGTTAACTCTATCAATGTAGTAGACACTTTGTTGTACCGTCTCTACAGCAGAAGAAACTGGTGCTACCGCAACGCGTACTGGATCATTGAGTAATGTTTTTACAATATCGATAATTTCTTTTGGCATGGTTGCTGAAAATAAGAGTGTTTGTTTTTGTTTTGGTACTTTCTTCAGTATTTTCTTGATGTCATGGATGAATCCCATATCAAGCATACGGTCAGCTTCATCAAGTGTTAGTATTTCTAATTGGCTTAAATCCACAATGCCTTGGCTCATAAGGTCGAGTAGTCGACCTGGAGTAGCGACGAGGATATCGATTCCTGCACGAATAACTCTCACTTGAGGGTTTTGGTTCACACCACCGAAAATCACGGTTGATTTTAATGGGAGGCCTTTTCCATATGTTTCGAAGCTTTCTTGAATTTGAACTGCGAGTTCTCGAGTCGGTGTCAGGATTAAACTACGGATGTATGGTTTTCCTTTTATCTTCTTTTCATTTAAGAGTTGTAGAGTTGGGATTGCAAAAGCGGCTGTTTTTCCGGTTCCTGTTTGTGCTAATCCTAAGACATCTCTTCCGTTTAATACACTTGGAATTGCTTGTGTTTGAATGGGAGTTGGATTCTTATATCCTTCTTTTTCTAATATATTACATATTTCTGGTATTACGTTTAGTTGTTTGAACGTCATGTGTTCTCCTTTGGGATCATCTGTTTGTGTTTTCGTATTCACATGTTTTTGATTTTCTTTTATTTGTTTTGATTGTAACATACATTGAACTCTTTCCACACATTTAAGGATCAAGTAGTATTGTTCACAACTTTGTTTATAGTGTTGATAAATATGTTTGGTAATTTTTTATTGTTTTTTATTCCCCATTCGTTTCTTTGTTTTAACAACATGTTTTGAACAGTGTTTATCCACATAATGTGGAAAGGTTGATAAGTACATAAAAGCCTTTTTTAGTGGGCTCATTCAATGTGGATAACCTGTGGCGAACTTGATTAAATTTGTGTTCTTGTTTTGTTATCAACACCAGTGTGGATAACTTTTATCTGTCCACAATCTATCCCCATACAATTTTTTGTGGACAAATGTGGATAACTCCTTTTTGTCCACTGTTGATTAGGTCTTTGACTTTTTTTTCTTGGGGATAAAATGTTTGTAACAATTTACATATAGATTTGTGATTTTTATTTGCTATTATGTATCTAGTAAGGGGGAACAAATATGACGAGTATGCAGTTTTATCTCGATGATGTCTGGGGTCGCGTGAAAACGTCCATCGAGAGTAGTAATTACTTCGACCAACCAATTTTTAAAACATATATTGAAAACAGTCAGCTTGCTTCTCTGGATGATAAGAAAGCTGTAATATCTGTACCGACGTATCTTCAAAAGGTTATTTTGTCTGATGAATTGGGGTTCATCAATCAAACAATTAATACAGTTCTTGATAAAGAGTCCATTGAGTGTATTGTATTGTTACCCAATGAAATACCTAAAATAAGTGAGATCAAACCCGTAAGTGAGCCAACATATCAGAAGGTTATTCGTACGGATGGGGTCATTTCCAACCAAACATTTGATAATTTCATCGTTGGACCCAGTAATAATGAGTCACATTCAGCTGCTTTAGCGTGTGCTTATCGACCGGGTCAGTACTATACACCGCTATTCATCTATGGTAATTCGGGATTAGGGAAGACTCATTTACTTAATTCAATTGGAAATTACATTTTAAAGGGAAATCCTGATGCTAAAGTACTCTATACTTCGAGCTCTGATTTCGTTAGACAGGTCGCATTATCCATTAGTAATCGCACCATTGAAGACTTTAAAGATCAGATGTATAACCTTGATGTCTTATTAATCGATGATATTCAGTTCTTAGCAGGTAAAGAGAAGAGTCACGAAATCTTCTTCCATATCTTTAATGAATTGGTCTTTAATAAAAAGCAAATTGTTATTACTTCAGACCGAATCCCAACAGAGATAAAAGGTCTTGAAGACCGCTTGATCAGCCGTTTCTCATCAGGTTTATCCGTAGGTGTCGATTCACCAGAATTCGATACTGCGGTTCAAATCTTGGAACTAAAGATTAAGCATAAAGCAGTTGATCCTAAGATCTTTGATCAAGAAGTTCTGGCTTATATTGCTTCTAATTTCTCTAAAGATGTCCGTATGTTAGAAGGAGCTTTGAATCGATTACTATTCTTCTCGATTGAATTCTCTCAAAATGAACACATCAATATGGAAGTTGCGATGAACGCTTTTAAAGGGAGTGCTGATGTTGTTAGTACAAATGAACTGGATACGAAGACGATTAAACGAATTGTTGCTGATTTCTATGGTTTAACCCAAGCTCAATTAGTTTCTAAAGCGCGTACGAAGGCAATTGCTAATGCTCGACACATCGCGATATATCTCTCTCGTAAACATTTAGATTTACCCTATAATAAAATTGGTGAAGATTTCGGTAAGCGAGATCATTCTACGATTATAAGTGCTTGTGATAAAATAGAAAAAAATCTTAAAACAGATCAACTCTTAGCGAAGGCTATATATGAGTTGGAAAGTAAATTAAAGTAGGAACGTTAGACACTGTCTAGCGTTTTTTTTAGGACTTTTTTGTGTGGTGGTTTACTTGAGTATAGCTGAGTTATCCCCCTGACTTGTCAACAGTTGTCCCCATTTATGCAACAGGGTATTTGGTCTCTCATACGCACTTAAGAGTGTCTTTTGTGTTGTTTGTCCACTTCTCCACAGACCCTAATAGTAATAAGTACTTAAATACTTATATAACTCTTGGGTGTTTTTTCTCTGAATATCATTGCTTCTTTTGCTTGATAAAATTAATTGATAATGAATCAAACATACTTCTTTATTTAGACTACTTAATAAAGTCAATTTATGGTATAATTAACCTAAAGTATTAACTGGAGGACTAAATGAAATTATCAATAAAAAAACAAGCCTTATATAAAATTCTTTCTTCTGTAGGGAGAGCAGCTTCAACGCATTCTCCTTTGCCAATATTATCAGGAATTCACTTTGATCTTAGAAATGATGTTTTAACTTTAACAGCAAGTAATTCAAACATCTCTATTAAAGAATCTTTAAAAGCAGATGATGTGAATAAATTAGTTGTTCATGAAGAAGGTAGTGTTGTTCTCGAAGCACGATATGTTTTAGAAGCAGTTCGTAAACTTGAAAGTGATGTTATTGAAATTGAAATAATTGATGGTGCATTGACTCGTATCAGTGGTAACAACGCTGAGTACAATATCAACGGAAGTAAAGCTGAGCTTTATCCAAGCATCGACTTTAATCGACCTTCAAATGAATTCACGATTCCAGGATTTAAATTAAGTGAGATTATAAACCAGACTGCATTTGTTTGTTCAACGAGTGAAGATCGTCCAATTTTCACTGGTGTAAACTTCAAATCTGATGGCAATGTTCTTTATTGTGTAGCAACGGATTCATACCGTCTTGCAAAGAAAACCCTTGATCTTAATGTAAGTGAAGATTTTAATATCTGTGTTCCTGCTTCAAATCTTTATGAAGTTGCGAAATCAATTACTGACAATACGGATGTGATTGTTGCAGTATCGGATAAGATTGTTCAATTCTATGTTGATTCAACTTTAATCCAATCTCGTTTGATTGATGGAATTTTCCCAGATGTTAACCGTTTAATCCCAGCTGAGTTTGGGTTTGAACTTTTAGTTAATGCATCTGAAATGATTAATGCGATTGATCGTTCTTCTTTCTTGAAGAGTGAAGGGTATTGGACGGTAAAACTTGAAGCTAGTAATGAGGGTGTTATCATCAGTTCTCGTTCTCAAGAAATCGGTTCTTCTGAAGAAGTTTTAGTTCCTCTAGAATATCGTGGTGGAAACTTAAGAATTTCTTTCTCAGGTCGTTATTTAATTGAAGCCTTAAAGTCATTCAGAACGGATGTTGTGCAAGTTCTCTTTGTTGGAGAAATGCAGGCATTCATCCTAAAGAATCCCAAGGATGATTCGATCGTTCAACTGGTTCTTCCAGTTCGTACCTTCGATTAATTTAAAGTTTGAGCACTTAATCTTCGGATTGAGTGTTTTTTTATTGTCTAGATGCTGATAAAACATCGTTTAAAGACGGTTTATAGCGAATTAAGTATTAAAAGGTCATCTTACTCCTTGGTGGTTATAATTCCTAAGGGTGACGCTGTTATGGCATTATTTGCTTTCTAATGTGTGTCATTTTGAGATTGTGGTACTAATTCGGCTAATAAGTCCTTATCTACAGTGTATTTTAATACTTTTAGTAGGTGAAATTTTCTTTGATTTATGGTAAAATAGAGGGGTAATATAAAGGATGGATGTCATGAAAAAAGAAGTTTCTTATATCACTTTGGGTCAATTCTTAAAACTAATGGATTATGTCAGTTCGGGTGGTGAGGCAAAGCGCCTTATCTTAACTTTTTCTATCACTGTAAATGGTGAAGAAGAGAATCGTCGTGGTCGTAAGTTGTATCCTGGTGATGTTGTTATCATCGACGGGGACTCGCATACAATAACATCTCGATATGAGGATTAATAACCTTACATTGCGTAAATTTCGTAACATCGATTTTTGCGAACTGGAATTTCCGAAGAATCTTAATATATTCGTCGGAGATAACGGGCAAGGTAAGACTAACTTAATCGAAAGTATCGTTTATTTATCGTCTGCGCGTTCTTTTCGTGTAAGTGATGATAAAGTACTCATTCAACACAATGAACCCTTCTGCGAGATTTCTGCGCTTGTTAGGCGTAAGGAAGATCAAAGTAGGATTCGTTTTGTTTTATCGGATGCAGGTAAGTATCTTACGCTGAATAATCAGGTGACAAAACGATTGAGTACGCTCATGGGTTTATGTAATGTCGTATTATTTAATCCAGATGATCTCAATTTCTTTACCTATGCTCCGCGGCGTCGTCGCAGAGAAATAGATTTTGAAATGGGAAAATTATCACAGAATTATGTCGAACACTTATCTCGTGCTGCGAAGTTATTGAATGAGCGCAATGCTTATTTAAAACAGAGTGTCTATGATGCGGACTATCTTGGGGTATTATCACAAGAGTTGGCCAGTGTGTCTGCCGTAATTATGAAACAACGTTACGAATTTGTTTTAAGATTACAAGAACTCATTACTCAGCACTACCAATTTCTCTCGGATCGCGAGGATATCATTACGTTTGAATATAAGAGTCCTGTTCCAATCAGTAATACTTTGGAAGAAGACTTACTCAAAAAAATGATGGATTCACTGCAGCGAGATCGTGATTTTAGATTAACGCACGTTGGAATTCATCGTGATGACTTTATTCTAAAAATTAACGATGTTCCTGTTGTCGAAGTTTCTTCTCAGGGTCAAAGACGAATGTTGATGCTCGCATTTAAATTTGCGATCGTTGATCTCATTCATGAGAAACGTTCGATGTATCCGATTCTGTGTTTGGATGATTTATTCTCCGAGCTGGATGAGACGCGTAGAGTTAGGGTTATGGAACTGATTCATGTAGACATGCAAGTCTTTATTTCAACGACTGATTTGTCGTTTATTAATACTCAAAGAGATCGTGATGTATTCCGTCTCATTGAGGGCAATGTTCAAAAGGAGGTAATTTAATGTCAAGTACTAAAGTAGATCATTCATATACTTCAGATGATATTCAAGTCTTAGAGGGGTTAGAGGCTGTTCGTAAACGTCCTGGTATGTATATCGGAACAACATCATCGCGCGGTCTTCATCACCTTGTGTGGGAAATCGTCGATAATGGTATTGATGAGGCACTTGCTGGATTCGCTGATGAAATTGTTGTCACTGTAGATAAAAATAATGTGATCATAGTTTCAGATAACGGACGTGGTATCCCAATTGGAATTCATGAAAAAACAGGTGTTTCAACTGCCGAGACAATTTATACAGTATTGCATGCGGGTGGTAAATTCGGTGGTGGTGCCTATAAGGTTTCTGGGGGACTTCACGGAGTTGGTGCATCTGTTGTAAACGCACTTTCTGAATATCTTGAAGTTGAGATTTTCTTAAATGGCATTGAGTATTTCTTACGTTTCGAAAATGGTGGTGAGGTTAAGGTTCCTTTATCTGAAGTTGGTAAAACGGACAAAAAGGGAACAACGGTTCGCTTTAAACCAGATCCAATCATTTTTACTGAAACTGTAGTATTTGAACATGATATTCTTCGTGATCGATTACGTCAGATGGCGTTTTTGAACAAGGGAATCAAAATTGTTTTCAATGATGAGCGTCAAACTGATGAAGATAAACAATCCTACGTATTCTTATACGAAGATGGTTTACTCCAATACATAAAATATATAAACCGTAATAAAACTCCAATTCATGATGAAATTGTTTATTGTGAAGAAGACAAAGATGGTGTTATCGTCGAAGTATCCATGCAATATAATGATGGCTTCGTTCCGAACATCTATTCGTTCTGTAATAACATCAATACTCAAGAAGGGGGTACTCATGAAGATGGGTTCCGTCTTGCACTAACGCGTGTGATTAATAATTATGCTCGCGATAAGAATCTTATCAAGAAAGATGATGATTCATTCTTGGGTGATGATGTTCGTGAAGGTTTAACTGCAATTATTTCAGTTAAGCATCCCGATCCTCAATATGAAGGACAAACAAAAACTAAACTTGGTAGTGCGGAAGTAAGACCGATTGTTTCATCCGTATTCGGAGCTGCTCTAGAGCGTTTCCTGATGGAACATCCAGATGATGCTAAGATCATTGTTGAGAAGGCTGTTATTGCTTCTAAAGCACGTGTTGCTGCTAAGAAGGCACGTGAACTTACGCGTCGTAAAGGGGCTCTTGAAATTTCATCGCTTCCTGGTAAACTGGCTGACTGTTCAAACCGAAATGCTGAAGATTGCGAAATCTACATCGTCGAGGGTGATTCAGCGGGTGGTTCTGCAAAGCAGGGTCGCGATAGTAAATTCCAAGCTATCTTACCGCTTCGAGGTAAAATTCTAAACGTTGAAAAAGCACGTTTACACAGAATCTTTGATAACAATGAAATTCGTATGATGATTACTGCATTTGGAACGGGTGTTTCAGATGAGATTGATCTTGAAAAATTGCGTTATCATAAAATTATTATTATGACTGATGCGGACGTCGATGGTGCCCATATTCGAACACTGCTCTTAACGTTCTTCTTTAGATTCTTAAGACCTCTTGTTGAACAAGGCTTTGTATACATCGCACAACCGCCACTTTACAAGATTTCACATGGTAAGAAATTTAATTATGCTTATTCAGAAGAAGAATTAGATGCTTTCCGACCAGATTATGGTGAACGCTTTAACGTTCAACGATATAAGGGTCTTGGTGAAATGAATCCTGAACAACTTTGGGATACAACTATGGATCCATCAACGCGTACACTGATTCAAGTCACTGTAGAAGATGCTATGGAAGCTGATGAAGTATTTCAAATGCTCATGGGTGATGAAGTCGCACCGCGTCGTGATTTCATTCAAACGAATGCTCAATACGTAACGAACTTGGATATATAAGGAGGCTTTCATGGACGACAATAATGTACAATTTGACCGAATTAAACAAGTAAATATTTCAACCGAAATGAAAAAATCATTCTTAGAATATTCAATGTCAGTTATCATCTCTCGAGCACTACCAGATGTACGAGATGGTCTAAAACCGGTTCACCGTCGTATTCTATATGCGATGAATGATCTCGGAATGACCTCAGACAAGCCATTTAAGAAGTCTGCTCGTATCGTCGGGGAAGTTATTGGTAAGTATCACCCTCATGGTGATACGGCCGTTTACGACACTATGGTGCGTATGGCACAGGATTTCTCATACCGATACATGTTGATTGAAGGACATGGTAACTTTGGTTCTATCGATGGTGATGGCGCTGCTGCGATGCGTTATACTGAAGCTCGTATGTCTAAAGTATCAATGGAACTCTTAAGGGACCTCAATAAAGATACTGTAGATTTCGCCGATAACTATGATGGTGAAGAACGCGAACCCGTTGTTATGCCTGCACGTTTTCCAAACGTACTTGCTAACGGTGGTACCGGAATTGCGGTTGGTATGGCGACAAATATTCCTCCTCACAACTTAGGTGAAGTTATTGATGCTACGATCGCACTGATTGATAATCCTGACATCACAATCCGTGATATTATGGAAAACTATATGTATGGACCTGATTTCCCCACAGGAGCATTTATCCTTGGGCGTTCAGGTATCAAATCAGCCTTTGAAACGGGTCGTGGATCTGTTGTAATGCGTGCGCGCGTTGCTATAGATGAATTACCAAACGGTAAACCACGTATCATCGTCTCTGAAATTCCTTATCAAGTAAACAAAGCAAATCTTGTTGAAAAGATTGCGGGACTTGTACGAGAAAAACTCATTGACGGAATTACAGACCTACGAGACGAATCAAACCGAGAGGGAATTCGAATCGTTATTGAATTAAGAAAAGAAGTTCAAGCAGAAGTTGTATTAAATCAACTGTACCGAATGACAGCAATGCAATCATCATTTGGTGTCAACATGCTTGCGCTTGTAAACAACAAACCAGAACTCTTAAACGTTCTTGAAATACTACAAAACTACCGAGACCACCAAATTGAAATCATCACAAGACGTACTCAGTTTGACCTCAAACGAGCACAAGATCGTTCACATATCTTAGAAGGTATTATCATTGCTCTTGATCATATTGATGAAGTTATAAGTATAATCAGAACATCCAAAGATGATCCTGAAGCAAGTCAGAAGTTGTTGGATCGTTTCGGTCTCACAACGATTCAGTCAAAAGCTATCCTAGATATGCAATTACGCCGACTCACTGGACTCCAAAGAGAACGCGTTGAAGCAGAATTCAATGAACTTCAAATATTAATTGAAGAGCTTCAAGAAATTCTCGCTAATCATGATCTACTCCTCACGATTATTAAAGATGAGTTACTCGAAATTAGAGAACGATTCGGTGATGATCGCCGATCAGAAATTATTGAAGGTGATATAGACATGCTTGATGAGGATCTCATCCCAGTTGAAGACATTGTGGTTGCGATGACAATGAATGGATACATTAAACGTACAAGTTTAGATTCATTCAGTATTCAAAACCGTGGTGGTAAGGGTGTTCGAGGTATCTCAACTTATGATGATGATATCGTTGATCAATTCCTTGCGATGTCGACACATGATGACTTACTACTCTTCACAAATAAAGGTAAAGTATACCGACTCAGAGGATTCCACGTACCTGCATCCGCTCGTACATCTAAAGGTGTCCCAGTAGTTAACCTACTTGCTCTTGATGATGGTGAAGAAGTTAAAACACTTGTTAAAGTTAAACGAGATGATGAAGAATCGAAATATGCATTCTTCGTAACGAAATACGGAATTGTTAAACGAGTTGAAGTATCAGAATTTGACTCAATCCGTCAAAACGGTAAAATCGCAATCACACTTCGAGAAGACGATGAACTTGTTGCAGTAAGAATGACAAACGGAGATAACGAAATCATTATCGGAGGATCAAATGGTAAAGCCGTTCGATTCGAAGAAGATCAAGTTAGAGTTATGGGTCGATCAGCTGCAGGTGTTCAAGGATTCAATGTGGACGGCGGTGAAGTAGTCGGTGTCGCAACCGATAAAGAGGGACAATACATCCTTGCAATTACGGAAAAAGGATACGGTAAACGAACCGAACTATCCGAATACCGTATTACAAAACGTGGTGCTAAGGGCGTTAAGACTGTAAATATTACAGAGAAGAACGGTAACCTAGTTGCATTACGTGCAGTTAATGGTGATGAAGAAGCACTGATCATCTCAAATGATGGAACAGTTATTAGAATCGCTGTTAAGGATGTCGGAATTTACGGACGTTCAACAATCGGTGTTCGCATGATCTCAGTCGGTGATGAAGGATTCGTTGCTTCTGTCGCAATCATGAAACCATCTGATGAAGATGAAGATAGTGTGGATGTTGATGAAGTTGTTGAAACAGACACAGTTGTAGATACTGAAATTGAAACTGATTCAGAAACAGAATAGTATTAAAAAAGATATTTCTTAAATGAAATATCTTTTTTCCTTAAATGAAAGAGGACATGTATATGAAAATAGGATTTATCGGAATTGGCAACATGGCCAAAGCAATCATCAATGGTATTGAAGATAAAGATAGTATTATCATCAGTTCACGCTCAAACGTGGAACAACGAGCGAAGGAATTATCTGTTAACTATGCAAATAACAATATTGAATGTGCTCAACAAGCAGATATCATCTTCCTATGCGTTAAACCAGAACAATTCAAAGAAGTACTGGATGAAATTAATGAATATATTACATATAAACATGTTGTTTCTATCGCTGCGAAGCTTACAATTAATGACATCAAAGAAATGGCATCCACAAATAAGATTATCAGAGTGATGCCGAATCTAAATGTAGCGATTAAAGAAGGAACATGTGCAATCTGTAAAGACAATGAAGTCAGTGAAACAGAATTTGAAGTAGTTAAATCAATTTTCGAAAATCTTGGAGATCTTGAAGAAATATCAGAGACACTATTCCCAGCATTCATTGGTATTGCTGGAAGTGCACCTGCATTTATCTTTTCATTCATGGAAGGATTAATAAAAGAAGCGCTCGTAGAGGGAATGAACCCAGAACAAGCGCTTGAGATTGTACGATCAACGATGCGAGGCAGCGCTGAATATTTAAGTCAAAGTAAATCCAGTCCCCAAGACCTTATTGAGAAGGTATGTTCACCCGGAGGTACTACCATCGAAGGGATTAATTCATTGAACGAAGATCACTTTCAAACAATTATTGCGAAAGCAGTACGAAAAACGATCAATAAGGATAAAGGAATTATCTAATCTGTCCTGTTCCTTCAACAATGTACTTATAAGAACATAATGCATCGACGCCCATTGGCCCACGAGCATGTAACTTTTGAGTACTAATGCCAATTTCGGCACCCAATCCAAAGACACTACCATCAGTAAATCGAGTTGATGCATTCACGTAAACCGTTGAAGCATCAACTTTTTTAGTGAATTCATCTGCTTTTTCTCTGTTTCGAGTGATAATTGCTTCAGAATGCTTCGTATTATGCTCATTGATGTGAGTAATTGCCTCATCAAGTGAGGAAACTGTCTTAATTGAGACCTCAGGACCCAGGTATTCAGTATAGAAATCTTCTTCAGTGGCTAACGTTACGTTAGGTAGTGTTTTCATTGCTTCAGCATCCGCATGAATATGAACACCCACTAAGGTACTTTCGATTAAAGGTAATATCTCTTCCGCAATGTCTATATGTATTACAAGTGATTCCAATGCGTTACAAACACCCATACGCTGCATTTTCGCATTCTTAATGATTTCAATACTCATATCTATATCAGCTTCGTTGTCGATGTAGATATGGCAGTTCCCATCACCCGTTTGAATCACTGGGATGGTTGAATTTTCTACAACTGCTTTAATAAGACCTGCACTACCACGAGGTATGAGAACATCAATATATTTATTAAGACGCATCATTTCGTTTGTTGCTTCACGATCAGTACGCTTGATCACTTGGATGATATTAGGATCAAGACTTAGCGAACTTAATGAATCTCTAATAATTGATTCCAGGATAGTATTTGAATAAATAGCTTCTTTACCACCCTTCAATACAACTGCATTACCTGCTTTAAAGCACAATGCGAATGAATCTAAGGTAACATTGGGACGAGATTCATAAATAATACCAATCACCCCTAAAGGGACAGTAGTCTTACGAATTGAAAGACCTTCTTTTGTTGTTGATTCGCTGAGAGTGCGATTCAACGGATCTGCCATAGAAGCAATTTCTTCTAAACCTTGAATCATTAAATCAATTCTTGCATCATCAAGAGTTAAACGGTCAAGTAAGGAATCAGTGAGACCAATCACAACACCATTCTCAACGTCCTTCTTATTCTCTTCGAGAATATCAGTTCGCTTTGAATTCAAATTCTTAGCAATTAGTTTAAGTGCATCATTTTTTTGTTCGTTACTTAGAAAGGCAATTGTTTGTTCAGCTTTCTTAGCATTAATTCCTATTTCTTTTATCATAAATATTCCTCCAAATCAAAGTCAGTATCTAAATTAGATTTAAAATAAGTTCCGTGTTCAACACCATCAAGTACTTCATAGATAATCGAGACATCTTCACCATTAACTAATACCATGTCAGAACCATAATTCGTAACTAAGCGAGCTGCATCGACTTTCGCATACATACCACCAGTTCCAACATCAGATGAACTTGTTTCTTTACCCATCTCAAAGTGTTCGTCTTTCAGCTGATCAATTGTAGAGAAAAGAACCGCATCTTTATTTGTACTAGGATCATCGTTATAAAAGCCATCGATGTCCGATAAAATAATTAAGAGGTCTGCATCAACAAGAGCTAATACAAATGCCGACAAGTGATCATTATCACCAACTTCAATTTCATGAGTTGCTGTTGTGTCATTTTCATTTACAATTGGGATAACACCCATCGCTAAAAGTTCGTTAAACGTGTTAAGTGCGTTAATTCGACTCTCTTTCGCGAAAAAGGTGTACTTAGTAAGCAGTATCTGAGCACACAGTTGATTGTATTCAGAGAATAATTTCTGATAAGTCGTCATTAAACGAGCTTGTCCAATTGCTGCGAGAGCCTGTTTCTTAGGCATTTCATTGGGTATGTCAGACAAATGAACTGCTTTCTTACCAACTGCTTGGGCTCCAGACGATACAAGAATGATTTCTTTGCCTTGGTTTCTTAAATCAGATAAGACACGCGTCAATTGCTCGAGCTTACGATAATTAATCTCTCCAGACTCTTTATGAGTGAGGGTGGATGATCCTACTTTGATTACAATTCTTTTATAATTTTTAAGTTTAGTACGCATTTGAGATACCTCATTTCTTCCCTTAATAATACACTACTTAGGTGTTTTATTAAAGTAGAGTCATTTGACAACAATTTCTGATAGTGTAT
>JAAYNU010000062.1 GCA_012520695.1 Erysipelothrix sp. | reverse complement strand
GAAGGTAAGAATGTGACGAGGGCAAGTAAGGGAACCGTACAACTCATGAGTGAGAGTAGAGTAGATTTGGTTTGAATATTAATGGATTGAAGACAAGTTGAAATCACAATGTTGATAGCGGCAAAAGGAAGACTAAGGAAATTCAGCTTTGAGATTGCGTGTATTTCTTAGACTAGTGCTGGGTTTTGGATGAAGACACCAAGTATGGGTTTCCCTGCGAAATAGATTAAAGAATAGAAAACAAGTGACAAGATGACATTGAACTGTAGTGCCGTGCGCGTTAAGTCCTTAATGCGCTTTGGTTCATGTGATCCTGTAAAGTATTAAGACGGGCTGGCTGTGATAAAGTATCGCAGGTATAAAACGGTCTCGGCCAAGATGACATCCGATGCCCCAAGAAACTGTGCGAGGGGTGTGATGAAGATGTTTCCGAGAATCACAATTGAGATCGCTAATATCATCGTGAATTAATTAGCGATGTTAAAGGTTCTGTTTGCGTCTTTCATGTTGTGGTTACCAATCTCTGTGGAAACCATGATTCCTGCTCCGACTGAGATCATAATCGCAATCGCGATTATAATTTCAACTACGGGAACTGCAACTCCAGCAGCTGCGAGGGATTGATCTTACAGTCTTTGTCCGATAAAGATACCGTCGACAATAAAATAAGCTGAGTTAAAGACAAGCCCGATCATTTGTGGAAGCCCGTATTTTAGTAAAATCTTTGTATTACTTAAGTGTTTGAATTTCATGTTTTCTACTTTAAAGCACATAAAAAGGCCAAAGTGCATTTACTTTGGCCTTGAATGCGTTCATATCATGTGTGTATTTGTATACCTCGGCAGATCTACAAATATCTTGATTCCTGTCTATACTAGAAATGCGTAATGCTTTGGCAAGTATTATTCATATTCAAACATTTTGTTTTGATTTTGGGATTAAAAAAAGTGATCTTTAGATCACTTAGGGAAATAACTTAAGACTTCGTTGTTTTTAAACATTTCAACGACTGCTTTACGCGTACTTGTTTTTTCGCGAGGGTCAGCACCATTTTCAATGAGGAGTGCGAATACTATTTCTAAATCTTCGACAAACTCATCATCAGTAATACTTAAGTCAATTGCTAATGCATCAAGAACAGCTCGCATAATTGGTAAGTTACCATACGTATCTTGTGCACTCATGTTTGCTCCCATAGCAATAATTCGCTTTAACACTTCCAAATGTTCTTGGAATAAGACTCCGTCATTCTTCGGCCCTTGAATTGCTGGACGTGGAAAACGTGAGACCATTAATGTTTTCTTAATCGCGAAGTGAAGTAAGGGCATTTCCCAACCTTCTAAAGAAGCATCGACCATAAAGTTTATATCCTGGATTGCATCCAAGAATGAGTGTGCTGATTTGCACATTCCTAGAACTAAAGCCTCTTGTAGACCGGCAACGATTTGTGCGTGATCTAGATTGCTTGTGTCGATTATTTCATTATTTTCTATCTTAATATGTGAACACTCCCTTCTAAACTACCCTACTATTATAGCATATTTGGGAAGTTTAGTTGGGGTATTCAACCTTTTTACTTATTAAGTGCGTCCATTACAGATTTAATAATATCATTTACTGTATCTGGTTCTACATCGTTTGATTCGAGTGATGCTGTTAGGTTATCGACAACATCGGGTTTTTTTGTAAGATTTGAAGTGAAGGTCTTGATAACGTCAGTAAGTACTTTCGAAGTAAGAGCTCCTTTCAAAATCTTGGTGATCATATCAACATTACCGCCGCCTGTTAAAGAAGAAAGTGCATTTCCGATAAGATCGTCGAGTCCACCACCATCATTTTTATCAGATGATTTGGTTTCTTTGACATCGTCCTTATTTCCGGTGAGTGAAGAAATCGCTCCTCCGATAAGATCGTCTAATCCGCCTTTTTTTGAATCACCGGATATTGCATCAATTGCGCCTCCGATTAAATCATCAAGTCCACCTTTTTTTCCATCGTCTTTAGGTTTGACGACATTCAATAAGTCTTTTAGATCTACCATGTTAACCCCTCCTTGTATAGTGGCTTAAGTATAGTTCTTTTTATAGATCATTTCAATTAAGACACACTAACGTTATAATAAAGAAAAGGAAGTGATGATGATGAAAAAGGTAGCAGTGATTGGTGGTGGGATTGTTGGTAGTGTATGTGCTTACTATTTAGCGCGTGATGGATACGATGTAACACTCTTCGATGAAGGTACAGGACAAGCAACAAAAGCAGCAGTTGGTAT
>JAAYNU010000061.1 GCA_012520695.1 Erysipelothrix sp. | reverse complement strand
CAAAATATTTTACAAAAATATAAAGACTTACAAGATATCATCGCTATTTTAGGGATGGATGAGTTAAGTGATGAAGATAAGATTGCGGTAAGTAGAGCACGTCGTGTACGTAACTTCCTATCACAACCATTCTTCGTTGGTGAAACATTCCTAGGAATACCAGGAGCTTATGTTCCAATTAAAGATACGATTCGAAGTTTTAAAATGATTCTCGATGGTGAAGTGGATCATCTGCCAGAGCAAGCATTCCTTTATTGTGCAACAATAGAAGAAGTTATTAAAAAAGCCGAAGGCATAAACTAATGTTCAGACTGCGAATCATGACTCCTGCAGGAGTTTACTTTGATGAAGATGTTATACGCATCAACATTAAAAGTACTGATGGTCGTCGCACAATATTACCCAATCACATGCCCTTAGTATTGCCAACTGACATTGGATCTCTTTCCATCAAGACATCCAATGAAAGTCACCAATACTTTGCATTTGAAGGTATTTTTACCTTTGAAAATAATGAGGCAGATTTAATGGTTACCGTAATTGAACGTGAAGACCAAATAGACTTTATTCGTGCTGAGAAAGCTAAGGAAAGAGCCTTAAAACGTTTAGAACAACAACAAGAATCCTTAGATTTAGTAAGAGCAGAAGCTGCTCTAAGACGCGCAATTGAGCGCTTGAGGCTAAGAGAATGATTAAAAAGAAAAGAAGATTATCGATCTCACACTTAATTGCATTGGGTTTCGCAAGTGTCATCCTATCAGGGACGCTTTTGCTTATGTTGCCCATTGCAAGTCAAAGTGGGACCATTACTCCATTCATGGATGCAATATTTACAGCTACCTCTGCGGTATGTGTAACGGGTCAAGTAACCCTTAACACTGCCAGTCATTGGACCTATTTTGGTAAAACTGTAATTATCATCCTTATTGAAATCGGGGGTCTTGGTTTTATGAGTGTGATAGTACTTCTTTCTTTGTTTTTTGGGAAGAAGCTATCGCTGGTTCAAAGAAAAACAGTAGCCGATGCAATCAATTCAGATTCTGTTTCGGATGCACAAAAACTCATACGATATATTATTAAGTTCTCCATAACAATTCAAATGTTAGGGGCACTTATATTATCGATTGATTTTATACCTCGATTTGGTTTTTTAAAGGGAATCTACTTCTCAATCTTCCATGCTATCTCAGCCTTCTGTAATGCTGGATTTGATTTGTTTGGAAACTCATTGGAAGGATTTCAGACCAATCCTTTAGTTTTACTTACCATAGGAGGGCTTATCTTCTTTGGTGGATTGGGGTTCATTGTATGGCGCGATATCTTAAGTTATCGACATGATCGAAGACTTCTATTGCATACACGCATTACATTAATAACAACAGGATCTATTTTACTATTCTCTTTCCTTCTATTTTGGATTAGTGAGAGTCGTGCTGGAACCTTTGCTCATTTAGGTTTCTTTGATCATCTGACCAATACACTCTTCATGGCTATTACGCCGCGTACTGCAGGGTATGCTAATGTCAACTATGCCATGGTATCACCAATGGGAATCTTCCTAACATTAATCTTGATGTTCATTGGAGCATCATCAGGTTCAACAGGTGGTGGTGTTAAAGTAACTACGGTTGCTACTGCATTCATCTACCTTAAATCGAAATTCTTAGGACAAGATACCCACTTTGGGAATCGATCCATTCCTAAGGAAAAGATTGTTAGATCCTTTATGATTCTATTCTTTGGTATCTTATTGATTATAGGATCATCCATGATTCTTATGATCACAGAAACCATCCCTAAAGGGTTTGGAATGGAATATATATTAATGGAAGTTTTCTCTTGTTTTGGAACGGTAGGATTGACTATGGGTCTGACACCACACCTAACTGCCATTGGTAAGGTTGTATTAATCATTGTTATGTTTGCAGGAAGAATTGGTCT
>JAAYNU010000060.1 GCA_012520695.1 Erysipelothrix sp. | reverse complement strand
GCTCCTAAAGGAATTAAAGTTGGAGACGTTCTTATCTCAGGTGTAGATGCTGATATAAAAGTCGGAAACGCTAAAGAAATTGGACAAATTCCAGAAGGTACAACAGTTCATAACATTGAATTGAAACCAGGTAAAGGTGCTCAGTTAGTTCGTTCTGCTGGTACTTCTGCTCGAGTTCTGGGTGTTGAAGATCGTCACGTTATTGTTTCACTTGCTTCAGGTGAAGTTCGTAAAGTATTATCAACATGCCGTGCAACAATCGGTGAAGTTGGTAATGGAGAACATTCATTAGTTACAATCGGTAAAGCTGGTCGTACACGTCACATGGGAGTTCGTCCTACTGTTCGTGGTTCAGCAATGAACCCGGTTGATCACCCTCACGGTGGTGGAGAGGGACGTACACCAATCGGTCGTATCGCGCCAATGACACCATGGGGTAAAAAAGCTATGGGTGTTAAAACTCGTAAATCTAAGAAATCTTCGACAAAATTAATAGTACGTCGTCGTAACGATAAGTAGACGAAAGGAAGGAAAGAGATATGAGTCGTAGTTTAAAAAAAGGTCCATTTTGTGATCATCACTTAATGGCTAAAGTTGAAAAACTTAATGCTTCAGATAAAAAAGAAGTAATCAAAACATGGTCACGCCGTTCAACTATTTTCCCTCAATTCGTAGAACATACGTTTGCGGTACATAATGGTAAAGAACACGTTCCAGTATTTGTTACAGAAGACATGGTAGGACACAAATTAGGTGAATTTGTTCCAACTCGTCGTTATACTGGTCATGGAAATGACAAAAAGGCAGGTCGTAAATAATGCAAGTTAAATCAGTAGCTAAAACAGTTCGCGTACCTGCTCGTAAAGCTCGTTTAGTTCTCGATGAAATTCGTGGACTTGACGTAGATCACGCAGCAGCAATCTTGCGCTATACACCAAATAGTGCATCAGAAGTAATTGCTAAAGTATTACACTCAGCAGTTGCTAATGCGACAAACAATCATCAATTAGATGAATCAAAATTATTTGTATCAGCTTGCTTCGCTGATGAAGGTGTTACTATGAAGCGTTTCAGACCCCGTGCTAAGGGATCTGCTTCGCCAATTATGAAGCGTACAAGCCACATCACTGTTGTGGTTTCAGAAAAAGCAAACGAGGAGGTTAAATAATGGGACAAAAAGTTAATCCGATCGGTATGCGCGTTGGAGTCATTCGTGACTGGGAATCACGTTGGTATGCTGAAAAAGAGTTCGGAAATCTACTTCATGAAGATGGATTAATCCGTACTTACATTTTCACTAATCTAAAAGATGCTTATGTATCACGTGTTGAAATCGAACGTTCTAAAAATCGTGTTGAAGTTATCATCCGTACAGCTCGTCCTGGAGTTGTAATTGGAGTTAATGGTGCTGCAATCGAAAAATTAAAAACTGAAATCAGTAAGATCTCAGAAGGTAACACAGTTAACATTAAAGTATTAGAAGTTGGTAACCCTGATCTTGATGCACATTTAGTTGCTCGCGGAATCGCTGAACAATTAGAACAACGTGCTTCATTTAGAACAGCTC
>JAAYNU010000059.1 GCA_012520695.1 Erysipelothrix sp. | reverse complement strand
TCTCCTTTACCAGTTCGCCAACTACAGACAATTCATCACGCTGAGCAATCAAGTCATCAATAAACGCGACACCCTTATACTTCTTATTTTCATCCGTAACAACCACTGTATTAAGATCACGCATGCGCATGAGACCCAAACACTCCATTATTGGTCGTTTCGAGAAAACCTTAAATACATTGGACTTCATTAAGTCCTTACAGACAAGTTCAACATCGCCATTTTCCTCGCGGTGTTTACTCATAAACTGACGAACCGTCTTTGTCTTAGGATTACGAACCATTTCAGAAGGCGTTGCCTGCTGAACGATCTTACCGTCTTCCATAAAGACAATCACATCAGCCATCTTAATAGCCTCATCCATATCATGTGTTACGAACACAATTGTGATACCAAGCTTTTCTTGAAGCGCTTTAACTTCATCTTGCAACACATCACGCGTCACAGGATCCAGTGCTCCAAAAGGCTCATCCATTAAAATAACAGGAGGGTTAATCGCTAAAGCACGAAGAACACCAATGCGTTGTTGTTGTCCCCCACTCATCTCATGAGGATACTTACCCGCATTCTCTTCATAGTCCATATCCACAAGTTTTAATAACTCGCGAACACGCGCATCAATTTTTGCCTTGTCCCATTTCAATAACTTCGGAACAACCGCAATATTTTCAGCGACCGTCATATTTGGGAATAAACCAATTTGTTGGATAACGTATCCAATGGAACGACGAAGTTCAGTAACGTTCACCTTATTGATATCTTTACCATCTATCAGGATTTGACCCCCGTCATTCTTAATCAAACGATTCAACATTTTCAGCGTCGTCGTCTTACCACAACCCGAAGGACCGATTAGACAAACAAATGACCCCTTATCAATGGTTAAGTCAAGACCCTCAATTACGGTCTTTCCATCATAAATCTTCTTAACTTGTTTATATTCAATCATAAAAATTCTCCCCCTAATTAACCCGAGCCACGAAAAAAAAATGTTTTAAACATTCAGTTTTAACGAATACGAGCTACGTGCAAAACTCAGTTACATGCCACAAAAATCGGCAAAACGTAGTTCAAGCATATCATATTTCGAGACATAACTCAAATGTGCTTATAGAAAAAGCCACTAAACAGTGGCTTTTTCTATAGGCAATCACCTTATAAATAAGATTGCGCAAACTTGAACGAAACGACTTAAAAAGCCGTAAACACAACATGTACTATACCTCGAATCCCCTCTGAACTCTCGATACTAACCACAAGTAACTAAGATTATTACTCTGTGACCAACCAAAGAACTTGTTGGGTATTCTCAAGAAATGAATCAATCACAAGGCGTTCGCTTAATTCATGCGCAAACTCGCCACCTGTCGCAAGACAGATCGCATCAATGCCATTGAATGTCAGTCCACTGACATCCGTTCCCCCGCGCACAACCATGCCGTTGTACTCAAGATTGTGACGCTCACACATTGCCTTATAACTTTTAATAACAGGATTATCATCACTGTGATGGTAAGCATGCAGTGATTGACCAAGAGTGTAATCGAGTTTTGCGCCATATTTATCTGCAGCCTTTTGGAGTGCACCTATAACATGGTCACATTGAGCCTTCCCTTTTTCATTTGAAAGACTTCGAACTTCAAGTTCAAAACGAGTTACCTCAGGAACAACGTTACTTGGGTAATCACAAATAACACGTCCAATATTCGTTGTGGTATCTTCATCAACCTTTAAAAGTTTCATATTGGAAATCGCTTCACCCATAACTTGAATCGATGAGATTCCTTTTTCAGGAGCAACACCCGCATGGGATGCCTTCCCAGTAATCGTTCCTGCAATATCATAGAAGTCCGGTCCGCCAATAATCGCAGTCCCAGGATTTCCACCACCATCAATTACATAGGCCATTTTACCCTTCACAAGGTCGGTGTCGATATTAAATGCTCCTAGAATTCCAATTTCTTCACTGATCGTGAAAAGAAATTCTAGAGGTGGATGATCCAGTTCCTGTTCGCGAAGCACGGCTTCAACTTCAATGATTTGAGCGATCCCTGCTTTATCATCAGCACCAAGAATTGTTGTTCCATCAGAAACTACGTATTTACCATCTGCACTTATAGATGGCTTTACACCGTTACCCGGTTCCACTGTATCCATTTGTGCTTCAAGAATGATAATGTCGTTATTTGCCATTGATCCAACTCCAGGAATTCGAACGATGATATTTCCTGAATTACTCTTAGGAACAGCCTCATTTGATTTTTTATCTTCAACTACTTCATATCCTAATTCAGAGAAGTGGCGCGTTAAGTAATCCGCCACCCCTTTTTCGTTTAAACTCACACTGTCAATTTGAACAAGTTCCATAAACTTATTGATTGCTCGATCTTTATTAATCATAGAATAAATCTCCTCTCGTATGTATTGTGGTTATTGTACCAAAATAAAAGCAATAAAGAACACGAAGTTCTCTATTGCTGTTAATTAATCTCTGTTTAGAAGCATTCTGAGGCCGTTAAAGATTACAACAAGTGTTGAACCTTCATGGACTACAATACCAAGAGGTAGACTCATCTGACCCATGATATTCAAGATAACTAAGAATACAACGACACCCATTGAGAAGATAATATTCTGCATTACTACTCGATCTAATCGTTTCGATACCTTGTGTGCATAACTTAAGTTATCAAGATCGTTATTCATCAGGACTGAATCTGCGACATCAATCGCAACATCCGTTCCGTCTCCCATCGCAATCCCGATATCAGCTTTCACAAGAGCTGGTGCATCGTTCACACCATCTCCAATCATTGCGACAATACCATATTCTTTTTGGAGTTGTTCAATGATTTCAGATTTATTTTCCGGTAAGACGTTACCAATTACACGTTCAATGCCTAATTGACGACCCACCGCATTACCTGTGATTTCTGAGTCACCCGTAATCATGATGGTATGAATGCCCTGTGCATTAAGATATTCGATCACGCGTTTGGCGCTCTCATTAGGAACATCCATCATCGCAACGAGTCCCACTACCTTATCATCTTCTGAAATGTATACGACTGTTTTTCCGTCTCTTGAGAGTGTTTCGTTTTGTGAGTGAATTGCTGAGTCAACATTATCAAATGATTCTGGTTTACCAATTCGGTATGATTTACCATTGTAAGTAGTCACAAGGCCCTTACCAATTTCATTGGTTACTTCAAGACTCATTTCTTCACTTGCACTCATGCCACTTAGGATAGCATCAGCTAGTGGGTGGTTTGATGTTTTTTCCATCGCTACCACAAGGTTCGTATAGAATTCTTTATTTGATTCATTTTCAAAGTAAACATCTGTCACAACCGGTTTACCAGCTGTCAGTGTTCCTGTCTTATCAAAAGCAACTGCTTTCACATCTGCAAGATTTGAAAGGTATGCCCCTCCTTTAAAGAGGACTCCGCGTTTCGCTAAGTTAGAAATTGCGGATAGTGTTGCAGGTACTGCACTTGCGGCAAGTGCACAAGGTGAAGCAACTGTAAGGAATACCATGCCTCGGTAGAAGCTCTCTGCCCAAGTCCAGTTAAAGATATAAGGCCCACTGAGAATGAATAGAGGTACAATGATCAATACTGAAGTTACGTATGTTGGTTCAAACTTTTGAATCTTTGTGGCTGTTTGAGACATATTATTTTGTGTACTGTTAACCATGCGAAGAATCTTCGCGAATACGGTATCTGTACTGTCTTTTGTAACTTCCATTGTGAATGTTCCGTTACCATTGATTGTACTACCAAAGACGATATCTCCAGCAGTCTTTTCCTTTGGCATACTCTCTCCGTTAATTGCGGATTCATCAATTGAACTGTAACCACTGAGGATTACTCCATCAGTAGGAACTTGGTCCCCATTAAGAACGGATAATGTATCCCCAACTTTTAAGCTATCGACGGATACAATCTTTGTTGTTCCATCCGCTTGAATGAGACGTGCTTCCGTTGGATTCAATTTCATTAAGTTCGTGATTTCTCGTTTTGATCTCCCTTCTGCGTAGTCTTCTAGGAAGTGAGCAGCTGCGAAAATAACGATTAAGAGTGCCCCTTCACCAAAGTCACCAATGAGTGATGCCCCAACTGCCGCAAGACTCATCAGAACGTGGATGTTCGGAGAGAATTTCTTTTTACTAATCGTATCTTTAATTGTACTACCAAAACCTTCTCCCATAATATGATAACCAGCACTTACCATGGATCCTACGTAGATAAGATTTTGAATCAATCCTTTTTCAACGAAGAACGCTCCAATATAAAGCGCCAATCCTATAAAGAACATCACAACCGGCATTTTACCGTGTGAGTGAGAATGTCCACTTGCGCAGGCTTCTGAATGTTCATGTTTGTTTTTTTCCGTCAAATCGTGTGTGTGTTTCATAATATTTATCTCCTTTATATACGTATGAGTAGTTGTTCATGTATTCATTGTATCTCATCGTAAAAGAGAAATCAAGTTTACAAGATCATTGCGAATAGTTCGCAAAGTAAGGGGTGAATCAGTGTGCCAAACACTTACCATCCGTTGATCATAGTAAAGGCCCTTTTCAAATAAGAAAAGGGCCTTTTGTGTATAAACATAAACAAGAATTCTTGTCTATTTTTTTGATAATCTTCCACTTGCCGCGGTATAAAGAAGGGCAACCATTAAGGCACCCCCTGCAATATTACCTGCATAAGCAAAGATGAAGTTGTAGAGCGCTTGGCCTAGAGTGATAGATCCATTGTAGAGTGCAACCGTAAATAAGAATACGTTCGCAACACTATGCTGGAAACTGAGGAGTACGAATACCATAGTTGGGAACCAAGTTCCCACAAGTTTATCGAGTCCACCTTTCATTGCCATAAACAACCAAACCGCAAGTCCTACAATCCAGTTACATGCAAAGCCTGATACGAAAATTCTTCCCGCATCATAAGCGACCTTGCCTTGTGCTAATGAATTGATCACATCAGAATAAGGATTCATCATTCCAAGATAGATTCCAAATACAGTTGCGATGAAGATACCACCGACTGCGTTTCCGATTGTGATGATGAACCAGTTGTTCAATAATTGTTTGAGGCTCACTTTTTTATTAAAGAATGCGAGTCCTACTACGGTCATATTTCCTGTAATAAGTTCGCCACCAACCATAAGGATGATAATCAAACCAATAGGAAACACCATAGAGCCCAATAAGTGCCCTAGAGCGCCCGGGAAGTTGCCGGCTAAGTAAACATATGATAGGTACCCTATCGCAACCATGGCACCCCCTATAAAGCCTAAGAGGCTCTTTGCCAGCAATGATTTATTTACTTTCGCAACCCCTAGGGCGCACATGTTGTCTATTACTTCGTCTAATGTATGCATACATTCCTCCACATAAAAAGGGCGACCCTTAAGCCGCCCTCTAATTTATTAAATAAAATTAAGCTTTGTTAGCTGAACCGAACATGTCGATCTTTTCTTTAACTGCTTCAACCATTGCATCATAACCAGGAGCTAACAACTTACGAGGATCGTAGTTCTTACCTTCTAAGTCTTTACCTGCAACGACGAAGTCGCGAGTAGCTGCTGCAAATACTAATTGAAGTTCTGTGTTAACGTTGATTTTTGAAACTCCTAAATCAATCGCTTTTTTGATTTGTTCAACAGGGATTCCTGTTCCACCGTGTAATACTAATGGGATTGCTCCTGTAGCTGCTTTAATGTTTTCGAGAGTATCGAAGCTTAAGCCAGCCCAGTTTGATGGGTATTTACCATGGATGTTACCAATACCAGCTGCAAGGAAATCAATCCCTGTATCTGTCATTGTTTTACATTCTGCTGGATCTGCAAGTTCACCACTACCAACGATACCATCTTCTTCACCACCGATTGAACCAACTTCTGCTTCAACTGAAACACCTTTAGCGTGAGCTAGTGCAACAATTTCGCGAGTTTGTTTCAAGTTCTCTTCGATTTCTAAATGAGAACCATCATACATAACTGAAGTAAATCCAGCAGCGATTGCTGATTTAGCACCTTCGAAACTACCGTGGTCTAAGTGTAGTGCGACAGGAACTGTAATGTTTAGTTCTTCCATCATACCGTTAACCATTCCAACGATTGTTTTGAAACCAGTCATATACTTAGCAGCACCTTCTGATACTGCGATAAGAATTGGAGAGTTCATTGCTTGTGCAGTTGAAAGAACTGCCTTTGTCCACTCCAAGTTATTAATGTTGATTGCAGGAACTGCGTAATGTCCATCACGAGCTGCATCCAAAATTCCTTTTGCTGAAACTAATGCCATATGTAATATCCTCCTATTGATAATTCTTTTACACTACTATTCTACTCTTTTTAAAGAAAATTGCAAAGCCGCATCGATAAATCCGTAAAATAAAGGATGAGAACGATTCGGACGACTCTTAAACTCAGGGTGATACTGGCACGCTACAAAGAAATTAAGCGCGTTGTTTTCAACAATTTCTACCAGTTGACCATCAGGACTCAAGCCACTAAATGTGATTCCACTGGACTCATAAAGTTCACGATATTTGTTATTAAACTCATAACGGTGACGGTGACGTTCAAAGACGACATCCTCTTTATAAAGATCAGCAGCCTTAGATCCCTTAGCTAGAGTACATGGATAGTTCCCTAAACGCAAGGTCCCACCGACATCAACGGTATTTAATTGAGAATCCATGATATCAATGACTGGATATTCACTCTTATCATCAAACTCAGTAGAGTGAGCACCCTTCATTCCTAACACATTGCGACCAAATTCGATCATAGCAATTTGCATACCTAAGCAGATACCAAAGAAAGGAACATTGTTCTCACGCGCAAATTGTGCAGTATGAATCATGCCATCAATGCCACGACCCCCAAAACCACCCGGTAAGATGATGCCATTAAGATGACCCAAATGACGCTCAACATTTTCAGGCGTAATATCTTCAGAATTAATCCACTCGATTTCAACTTCAGTAGCGGTATCAAATCCAGCATGCGTTAAGGCTTCACTTACAGATAAATAAGCATCATGCAATTGAACGTATTTACCCACAAGACCAATTTTAACTTTATTAGATAGATGCGTAACACGCTCAATCATCGCAACCCAATCCGTCATATCCGCTGGTTTATCGTTTGGTAAGTTAAATTTATGAAGAATGTAACTATCCAATCCTTGCTCTTGGAATGACATTGGAATTTCATAAAGATTTTCCGCATTACGAGATTCAATAATTGCGTTTGGTTTCACATCACAGAATAATGCAATCTTATCACGCATATCCTGAGTTAAAGGCTCGTCACAACGCGTAACGATGATGTTTGCCTTAATACCATGTGACATAAGTTCCTTAAAACTGTGTTGAGTTGGTTTTGTCTTAAATTCATTACTTGCTGGAACCTTAGGAATCAGTGTTGTATGAATAAACACAACATCCTCAGTTTTATTCTCAGCATGAACTTGACGCACTGCCTCCAAGAAAGGAAGCGATTCAATATCACCGACCGTACCACCAATTTCAGTTATGACAACATCAGCACCCGAGTCTTTACCCGCTGCATAGATTTTATCCTTAATTTCATTCGTAATATGAGGAATGACCTGAACAGTCGCTCCGTGATAATCACCACGACGCTCTTTGTTAATTACAGCCTGATAAACACGGCCTGTAGTTATATTCGCATTGATTGTGAGCTCTTCATCAATAAAACGCTCATAGTGACCTAAGTCAAGATCCGTCTCCGCACCATCTTTGGTTACAAAAACCTCGCCATGTTGGTATGGAGACATTGTCCCTGGATCCACATTAATGTAGGGATCAAACTTTTGCATAAATACTTTCATGCCTCGATTTTTCAGTAAGCGTCCGATTGAAGAAGCAATGATGCCCTTCCCAATTCCAGATACTACGCCACCCGTTACAAATATATATTTAGTTGCCATGTATGATCTCCTTTTTTTACAAAATAAAAGCTCCCAAAAAATTTTGGAAGCCAACTGCCCTTTATTATTTTAACAAACTTAATATCTTACTTCAACACTTATTCATCATCTGATATTAATAGATCTCCATAATCTTCATATTCATCATCAGAATCATCGGCACCTTCTATTAAATCAGGATCAATTTTAAGACTTTCAAGAGAGTGTCTCTCACGAAGATCCCATTTATTACCCTCTAAAGATATGAAACGAGAATCCATCATTAAGGCATTGTAGAACGATGCAACACGGCGTTTTGCCATTTCTTCCGTTAGACTAACCTCGTCTGAGACCTCTTTCCATAATCGAGCAAATAATACTTCTTTTTTCTTTCGCTTCAGTTTATCAAAAGCAACATCACTTAAAGATTTAGATGACATACTTATTCCTCCAGTTTCCACGATAATTCAAATACATGAGTGTCGATCGTTTCGCCACCCTGCAATAATTGGTAATTAATATACAAAGTATCCCCCTTGAAATCTAACGCTAAGGTAATAACACCAAACTCAAGAATCCCATGTTCACTATGAACACTGAGACTTGAAGTCCCCTCCATGGAAAAGGTCGCATGCGTTAAACCTTCACTGTGACGTTTCATAGAAACATCACCACCGTTAATATCCAGAACCACACGAGCGCCATTATCTTCAGAATACGAGATACGGGTGTAGTCACCCATTTGCATCAGATCTGCGTTGCGATCCACACAACTATACTTCTCATCGCGAGACGTTTGCGAGACTATAACTGTTCCTACGATATTAACTACCTCCTATACTTTTACCTTGCAATTATATGCAAATCACACCATAAGTCAAGGGCTGAACCGAATATCACCACAATCACACACTCATCACAAAAAAACTCAGCCCGTGGCTGAGTCCTTTTAACGCTGTGCTAAGTAGCTTTCTATGTCATCTACCTCACGAATTATCTGAGGAGCTAAATCAATGCAACCACTTTCAGTAACCAAGACATCCGTCTCTATTCTAATACCGATTCCCTCACTTGCGATGTACAAGCCAGGCTCGTTAGTAATCACATTACCAACCTCAAGTTTCTGAGAACGATCCCCCCACACATCATGAGTATCAAGACCCAAGGAATGACCAATACCGTGATAATAGAACTTATCAATATCCGAAGTACTTTCCAACAATCCCAAAGCCTTACACGATTGCGCAAGTTTCTCTTTCGCAAGTTCATTCAAATCCAGAATACTAATCCCCGGACGAATTGCTGCATTAACGGCATGGAAACAATCAAGTACAGCCTGATAAATCTCACGCTGACGATCCGTAAACTTACCATTAATTGGGAACGTACGCGAGATATCCCCACCATACTTATTCACACGTACACCCAAATCAAATAAAACAAGTTCACCATCTTTGAGTTCTTGATTATTCTCAATGTAATGGAGCACAACCGCATTAGACCCTGATGCCATAATCGTATCAAACATCAAATCACCCTGTGCGCGATGTGCCTCATAGTGGAAACGAGACGCGATATCATTTTCATTATTACCCGGCTTCATTTCATTAAGCGAAGCAAGGATTGCTGTATTCGTCACATCAAGTGCATGTTTGATCGCTTCAACTTCTTCGGGAAGCTTCACCATACGCGCATCACGAACGACATCAAAGACATTCACAATGTCCTCAGACTCAAACGTACTTGCGAACATGACACCTGATCCATGAGCTACATCAGAATACGTATCATGATCCAAATCAACACCGATTTTCACATCACGTGCTAACACTGTTTCAACATATGCTTCAAACTCAGATAAAAAACGAACATCCGAAATACCTGAAATATCCTGTGCCTTTTCAACCGTAATGAAATAACCAAACCACTTCTCTTTAAACGGATCAATATCACGAATGAAAAGAATGGGTTCACCAT
>JAAYNU010000058.1 GCA_012520695.1 Erysipelothrix sp. | reverse complement strand
ATTACTGACGACACTGCTCGTTTATGGATTTTTACACTACTTAGCTAAGAAGCATGTGAATTTCGGTTATCGAACCATCATCGCATTGGCTTTTGGTTTGGAATCGGTTTTATATTTCAAGGGGCTACTGAATACATCATTCCATTTGGTAGAGTCTTTACGCGTTTAATTGGGGCGATCGTTGTTCCAATACTATTTTTTAGTATTTTATCTAGTGTTGCATCACTTGATAACATTGCTCGATTAAAGTCTATGGGCCTACGCTCTGTATTCTGGTTACTCCTTAATACTCTCATCGCTTCGACCCTAACTTTAGTCACAGCAAAGTGGATTGGCCTTGGGAAAGGGTTTAGCTTACAACTACCCAACGATTATGTTGCACGGGAAGTACCTTCAATCATCGATACTTTAATTGAGTTTTTCCCAAACAATATTATTGCACACGCAAGCAATAACCAAGTTATCCCAATCATCATATTTTCACTACTTTTAGGAGTAGCACTCATTAAGCTCAACTCAAAAGACCGTGCCATTGCACAGCCTATCATCCGTATGGTTGAGTCTTTGAATAAATTAACGTACGAGTTAGTAAAAATGATTATCCGCCTCACACCGTACGCTGTAGTTGCGTTCATTGCGAATGTTCCAACACGGCATGGTGGAAAAGACCTAAAGTCATTTGTGGTCGTTATTATCTTTGCTTATGTACTAAGTTTCTTCCAAGCCTTCGTGGTTCAAGGAACACTTGTTAAGCTATTCGCAAAAATGAGTCCAAAGAAATTCTTCAAAGCAATCTGGCCTGCTCAAGTTGTCGCATTCACAACTCAGAGCAGTATCGGAACAGTACCTGTTGTGATTGAACAACTCCATGGTGAACTTGGTGTTGAAAAAGATGTAGCTTCATTCGTAGCAGGTCTAGGTGCCAATATGGGGATGCCTGCATGTACTGGAATCTGGCCGATTATTCTAGCCGTGTTTAGTATTAATGCTTTAAACATTCCATTCAGTACGACTCAGTACATTCTTTTGGTGGTTTATACAATTGTAATCTCGTTTGGAACTGCCGGTGTACCAGGAACCGCAACCATTGCAGCGACTGCTGTATTAAGTGCTGCGAACTTACCATTAGAAATCATCTTCGTACTCGCACCAATTTCAAGTCTTGTTGATATGGCACGTACGATGTCTAATGTAACTGGTTCTGCCAGTGCAGCGGTTGTCGTAGCATATCAAGAAGATGCTATAAGAGATATCTAGAGTCTGGATTTCATTGTTACGTCAAAGAGGAGCTGAAAGGCTTCTTTTGCTTTGACTTAACTCTAGAATTTGCATAAGATTTGATGTTTAGTCGTATAGTATTAATCGCATTTTTTCAAAAAAGTTACAACGAAATAAATATGTCGTAACGGGAACTGCAACAGTATTCATACCAAATTTAGAATGACACCAAGAAAGTTTGAAGAAGAACTCTTGATGTCATCTAACTCATTGTAAAGAATACTGTTGCAGTTCCCGAATATAATCACCTATAACTGATAATTCATAGTATCTAGTTAGTTATTCATCTTAGTTAAATGATATGATACTAATAAAGTTCCTACAGTATTTGGAAAACTTTAAATCT
>JAAYNU010000057.1 GCA_012520695.1 Erysipelothrix sp. | reverse complement strand
CCCCGCACCGTTCTCTCCAATTAATACCGCAACTTCCCCTTGCTCCACAAAAAAACTGATATGATCCACTGCCCTTACATTTCTATATTCTTTCGTTAAATTTTGAACTGATAGCATAAGCGTCCTCGTTTCTGATTTATTCAATTATAACAGATAAAGTAACATACACTTGAACAATAAAATAACTCACTAGATTAGCAAGTTATTATTCTGTCTATGATAAAAGAAAACCCACACTAAGGTGGGCTGATTTATTGATGGCGCGAGTGGTGAGAATCGAACTTACGACCTAGTGCTTAGGAGGCACTTGCTCTATCCACTGAGCTACACCCGCATGACAAAGTGCTCATTGAGCACTTATTTTTTTATATTATATTTCTCGTACAATACTTTAGCAACTGCATCAGGTACAAAGCCACTCAGGTCTCCACCATAGCTTGCGATTGTTCTGGCAACGGATGAAGAGATATAAGAGTATTTAGGTGAGGCTACTAAGAATAGTGTCTCTACCTCAGGTCTTAGAACGCGATTAGACGTTGCATGTTGGAGTTCATACTCATAGTCCATGACTGCTCGTATTCCACGAACCAGAACCCTGCAATCAAGATTGTGAGCTAGATCAACGGTTAATCCGTCTCCTGTTTCAACCGTAACATTCGGAAGATGAGCAATAGATGATTCAATCATTGCTTTTCTTTCTTCAATATTGAAGGTGCCACCTTTCTCATCATTCATTAAGATTGCGACAACAACTTCATCGAACATGGATGAGCATCGTTCGATCAAATCAATGTGACCAATTGTGATTGGATCAAAAGATCCAGGATACATAACTTTCATAGTTTTTACCTCGCTCCTATTATTATACATTAAAGCAAACAAAAAACACATCGGGAGAGATGTGTTTTTTTAGGAGAAGAGCATTTAATCAAACTTTGGAGGAAATACTATGATAATAGTAAATTTGAAGTTTTTTGAGGAAATGGTGTTTGATTAAATGGTTCAAGGACAAGTATTATTAGATAGATTGACTATCTATAATTAGATTATACACTGTAAATGAAATATGTCAACATAAATGTTACATAAAATGAAAAGAATTTCATTCGATGTAAATTCTTTCATTTAGGCAACAAGAACCTTTACTTTTTCGTACACTTCTTTAAGCGTTTCATCGCTGGGTTCCCATTGGAATATATACGTATCCTTAATGATTGCCCCTGTTTCAGTCATTTCTTCTTTCCATGAGTCCATCCATTCCCCATCGCCCCAATCATACGATCCAAACATAACAACAGGCTTTCCATCTAGATATGGTTTCAGATCATCAAAGAACGGTCTGAACTCATACTCCTCAACATCTTCACCACTCATTGAAGGACATCCTAAAAAGAGCATATCAGCATCTTTTACATCCTCTGCACTCACATCACTCACGTAATGTATTTCTGTTTCTAAGCCCGCATCTTCCAATGCTTCGAAGATTGAATCTGCCATCATTTGTGTATTACCGGACCCCGTCCAATAAATTACTTTTGCTTTCATATATAAATTACCTCCTACTGGGTCTATTATAACAAATATCAGGTTATTAGATACTACTGATATTAAAAACCAGAGTCAATTGACCCTGGTTAGATTAAAGTTCGATTGAACCCGTTCCAATACTCGCTACATAGAAATCAGCTTTATAACCGATTTTATCTGAATATGATTGAGAAACAGCCTCTGTGAATGCATCAATCTGATCGTTTTGAACGATTGCGATGGCACATCCACCAAAACCTGCTCCTGTAACACGAGCACCCAACACACCTTCTTGATTCCATGCGGCCTCAACAATCGTATCAAGTTCAAGTCCCGTTACTTCATAATCATCGCGCAGTGATATATGGCTTTCATTCATGAGTTGACCAAAGGACACAATGTCATTTTGCTTCAACACTTGATTTGCCTTAAGGACACGTTCATTTTCAGAAATACTATGGCGTGCTCTTTTAAAGATAATATCATCTT
>JAAYNU010000001.1 GCA_012520695.1 Erysipelothrix sp. | reverse complement strand
TAAAGAACTATTTTCAAGTCGCAGAAGTTTCATGGAAACGGGCTTCTTTGTCCCTGTTTATCACCAACTCTTAAGTTTTATCAATGCCAATGATTTTGTGATCGACATGGGAAGTGGTGAGGGGACCCATAATGCTTCATTACAAATAGAAATGCCTCTTTCAATACTGGGTCTGGATCTTGCGAAAGAAGGCATTCGAATGGCGAGTGATTTCAATCACCTGGGTTTATTGAGCGTGGTCGCTGATTTAGCGCACATGCCCGTTCAAGATCATTGTGTGGATGTGATACTTAATATATTATCACCTTCGAATGAAGATGAAATGCTTAGAGCTCTTAAACCTTCTGGAACCATTCTTAAAGTGGTGCCACGTCACGATTATCTTAAGGAGTTGCGTGAGGCGCAAGGTTTAGAGGATTACGAACCCAATGAACCTAATTTCAAAAAGTTAGAAGTCATTGAAAGAATTCCTGTTAATTATAGTTTTCCACTCTCACCTAAGATGTTTAATGATTTAGTGGGAATGACTCCGCTTATGAATAATAGAGAATCAATCTCATTCTTCGAAAGAATTACTGTTGATGTTGAACTATGGGTACTTAAAGTAAAATAACACTTTCAATCTTGGGAGTGTTTTTATGACCTGTGGTATACTAAAGGTAGAAAAGTGGTGATGTTATGGAAACAAAAGAAACATTTGAACGCGTAATATTGGTCGGAACGGACCATGGTGAAAAAGGCTTTGATTTAGATGAATCCATGCAAGAACTCAAGGAATTAGCTCATGCAGCAGGTGCGGAGGTTGTAGGACAGCTCACTCAAAACTTGGATAAGATTTCTTCAAGGATTTATATTGGAAGTGGGAAAGTGGAAGAGATAGCACAACTGGCGCTTGAAACTGAAGCGGATGCCATGATTTTCAACGAGGAATTATCGGGATCTCAACTTCGTAACTTAGAGGAACTTCTTGAAATTAAAATTATTGACCGTACAAACCTAATTTTAGATATCTTTGCGCTTCGTGCGACATCGATGGAAGGGCAGCTCCAAGTAAAGCTTGCTCAAATGAAATACCGTCTACCAAGAATCATTGGGTACAGTGACTATCTGTCTCGTACTGGTGGTGGAATTGGTACTCGTGGTCCTGGTGAACAAAAGCTTGAAACAGATCGTCGTCACGTTATGCGTGAGATTAGAAACGTTGAGAAGCAACTCGCGGCTGTTTCCAAGAATCGTGAAACGAGTCGTAAACAACGAACGGATGCGAATATCCCGATTGTTGCATTAATTGGATATACAAACGCGGGTAAGAGTACCATCATGAATCAAATCGTTGATGATGAGAAACAAGTCTTTGTGAAGGATATGTTGTTCGCAACACTTGATACATCCTTAAGAAAAGCTCGATTCAATACCGGGGGAGCATTTTTACTTTCGGATACGGTCGGATTTGTTTCAAAACTACCGACAACGCTGGTTAATTCATTTATGTCCACACTTGAAGAAATCAAACATGCGGATTTAATTTTGCACGTGGTGGATGCATCAAACGAACATCTTGATCTACAGATTGATGCAACCATGAAAGTTCTTAATGATCTTGAAGTGGGCGAAAAGAAAATGTTGATGGTGTTTAATAAAATCGATCGAATTTCAATGGATGCTCTAGATTCAATTCATGAGAAGTTTGAGGATAAAATCTTCATCTCTGCATTAGAAAATCATGATATTTCACGTCTCTTAGATCGTATTGAATTATTATTGGGTGATAAATTTAAAACACTGACATTTGAGTTACCATTTGAAAATATGAATGTTTTGGATTATTTTATGAAGAAATACGAAGTTTTTGAATTAGAATACACTGAAAAAGGAGCTGTGTTTAAGGCAAGTGTGAATCATGAGGATGCGCAGCGCTATACACAATTTGTTAAAGTATGAAACATGCAGTAGAGAAAAAAAGTAATGAAGACACATCTATAGAAATAAACCACCAGGCGCAGGAGACCTATCGCCTCAATAAGTTCATCTCAGACAGCGGTTATGCCTCACGACGCGCCTCTGATCGCCTTGTAGAAGATGGTAAAGTCAGTGTTGATGGTGTTCAAGCCATTGTAGGCATGAAAATAACGAAAGATCAAGAAGTTGTGGTAGAAGGACATGTATTATCACGCGAAACAAAACGTGTTTATATCATGTTGAATAAGCCAACGGGCATTACATGTACAACTGATCTCGACATTGAGGGAAACATCTCAGAGTTCATGAACTATCCATCCATTATCTTTCCGATTGGACGACTTGACAAGGATTCAAGTGGGATGATTCTTCTAACCAACGATGGCGATGTTGTGAATAAAATTCTTAGAGAAGAAAATAATCATGACAAGGAATATATTGTCACGGTTGAGAAACCAATTACGGATTCAGAACTCAGGCGAATGGCGCAAGGCGTGAAGATTCTCAACGCTGCCAAAAAAGAATATCAAGTAACGCGTCCCTGTGAGATCAAACGAATCAGTCCAAACTCTTATTCGATTGTTCTTCATCAAGGACTTAATCGCCAAATAAGAAGAATGGCAACTGCGGTAACCCATCATGTCATTAAACTTGAGCGCATTCGTATGATGCATCTTAAATTAGATTTAAAACCAGGTGAGTGGCGTTATCTCACTACACTAGAAATGAAGGAGTTAAATGAAATCTTATGAGTCATCCATTTTTAGTATTGTGCTTTCACGAAATCAGAGATGAAGTTGGTGAGAAGATTGTGGTTGCGGATGGGTATCAGGATATTCTTCCAAGTATGCTCACAATCTCAAAACAAACATTTAGTGAATATATGAAACTACTTGAAGAAGCTTATATTCTTAAACCCAGTGAGGTTATTCAATATTATCGCAATGAATTTGAGATGCCTGAGAAGGCAGTTCTTTTAACGTTTGATGATGCATTCCAATCTGTTAAGAAGAATGCTTATCCAAAGCTAAAAGCAATGAACTATGAAGCATTCATGTTTACGGTTAGTGCTTGGTTATTTGAGGAAGCTAATGAATTCAATTTATCTTCATCACAAGTCATGAGTTTCAGTGAACTGCGATCCATGAAGGATGTATTCACCACTGCGAACCATACTCATCAGCTTCATCAAAGGGTAGATTCAAGAGGTGTTATTCAAGATGTTGATAGAGAAGTACTTCTTAATGATTTGAATGAATGTTCGAAGTTTGTCGATGAAGCATCTGTGTTTGCTTATCCTTTTGGACTGTATGATCAAGATGTCGTAGATGCACTCCCAATGGAACTCGCATTCACTACACAGGTGGGTCTAAACGATTTAAATACACCGAAACTTGAATTAAATAGATTCATGGCAGTGGAAGATATGCAATTATTAAGAGATTATTTGAGTATAGGAGAACCTAAATGAGCCTGACGATTATCATTGCACTCGTAATTGTTATTGTGATTGCGAGCATCAATAAAGAGTAGAAGAAGTTTATAGAACTTCTTTTTTCTACCTTTCATGCAATAAAACCCACACTTATGCATGATTTACTACTTATTAGGTCTATTTAGGTGAATGTGGTAATCGAAGATGTTACTATATTGAAAATTGGGGATGATATGCATGATGACGGATAAAAACAGCGCTCGGCGCTTAAACATTGCTTTAGTCTGTATTCTTGGACTGGGGCTTTTCTTTGGTTTCAAATTAAAAGAAGCGAACTTACTGGATAAACGATTATCCGAAATTAATAAAGAATACATACATCTTCATCGACAGCCTGATGAGACTTTAAAATTACTTCACATCAAGACAATCTATTTGAAACAAGGCGCAGTTGAAGCGAAAGATAGTAAGCATGTGATCAATTTTATGAAGAAAATCTGGATTTATTAAAAGGTAAACGAACTAAATTGTTTACTGGTAATTATGAATCAGCAATTCAATTTCCAGAACATCATACGCATGAAAACATAGAGAATCATAAATTGCATTTGATGGATTTATTGAATCAAGTAGAATCGGAACTTGACATCCTGTTCAACCATGATGAATTCACGATCTATGAAATAGAAATTACAGAACATATTAAGACTTGCTAAGACATCATCAATCATCTCAATTCACTTTAATCACAAAACTAAAGGACTATTACTAAATTTAAGATTTAGTAATGGTCCTTCTTTAATTCAATCCTTACGAGGGAAAATAATGTTTTTGATTCCAAAATATAGTTTTCTGAGAAGATTTTATAGTTTCTAGTATATATATGCTCAGTTATTTTGTCATTTCTATAAACCATCGAGTTTTATAAAAGGTTACATTGATAAATGTACTGAGATTGGTTTCCGTTTTGGATATGATACACTTTATTTGACAAGTAGAAAGGATACTTTTTGGACTGTCAACACTTTAGTAGACAAAAAGTTAAGTTAATTTGGTGATTTCTTTTTATGACAGAAATATATTACGATAATTCGCTAAATTAAGACGTAAACTCAGTCACGATTAACATTGCTTTGTAAAGATAATATGACTGCTAAAGATTTTGATGTAAGAACTATCGGAGTGAGTTAACGAGTATTGAAATTAGTTATGTAAAGTAAGACATTCTTAGATTACAGCGATAGTCTATACTTTAGATATTTTCTGTAGAATTGTTTGGGAACTGTTAAACTTTTTTGAAACAAATTGGAGATTGATAATTCAGTTAATGAAATGAAATTTTTAATCCCCTTAACGAATTAGATAAGACAAAAAAATCATTCAGTCTATAAATGGATTGAATGATTCTTAATTTTTACTAAATATAATGATTAGGGTACTGATCCCAATACTTCATAAAGACAAAATCTTCATCCTCACTGAAATTAAATTGATACAGTTTGAAATGAACTTCTATGTTCTTAGGTTGCCACTGTTCAACGTAGGTATATTGATACTTCATACCCAGCTTTTTCATCACTTCACCACTGGCGGCATTATTAACGTCGTGGGTAGCGGTGAGAGTGAATGGTCTGATAATGAGTCGATCAGTTTCCATAGACCTTGATGTATTCAATCGCAAGTTTGATGGTTGCGTCGATCGCTTCGTGGTGTGTTCTCTCAAATGAGTGGGATGCATCAACTCCCGGT
>JAAYNU010000056.1 GCA_012520695.1 Erysipelothrix sp. | reverse complement strand
TATACTTATCCAACACTGATGGCAGCGGATATCTTAATCCATAAGGCATCGTTCGTGCCGGTGGGTGAGGACCAAAAACAACACGTTGAGATGTGCCGTGATTTAGCGGAGCGCTTCAATAATCGCTTCGGGGATACCTTTGTGATCCCTGAGCCTGTTGTGCCAAAAGTGGGTGCGCGTATCATGTCACTTCAAGATCCAAGTAAGAAAATGAGTAAATCAGATGCCGAAGGAAACAAGGGTGTTATTTACTTAAAAGATGATTTAAAAGTAACACGTAAAAAGATCATGTCCAGTGTTACGGACAGTTTAAATTCTGTGAAGTTTGATGTTGAGAATCAACCGGGGATTTCAAATCTTTTAACGATTTATGCATCGCTTAAGAATATCAGTATTAAAGAGGCTGAAGCTGAATTTAAAGATGCCCAATATGGCGCGTTTAAAAAGGCAGTTGCGGATCTTGTTTGTGATACTTTAGAGCCGATTCAAGCTCGTTTCCATGAAGTGAGTGGATCAGACCTTCTATCACAAGTACTGAAAGAGGGAGCAGATCGTGTTCGCCCAGGTGCTGCTGAAACATTGAAGGATGTTCAGTTTAAAATGGGAATGGACTGGTCGCGCTAAAGTTTTACTATGAATTAAGGTCTTAAGACTGTATAATTGAAACACAAGGAGGACGTTTTCTGATGATTATTCTCTATTCTTCACCGGGGTGTGCATCGTGCCGTAAGGTTCGACAGTGGCTCAAGGACCGAAATTTAAAATTTATTGAAAAGAATATTTTCACAACCATGCTTTCTGAAAACGAAATCAAATTGCTTTTAATGCGCAGTGAGAATGGTACAGAAGATATCATCTCAAAGCGTTCAAAAGTAATGCAGGAATCGCATGTTGATGTGGAAGAATTATCAATCAGTGAATTGATCACATTCATCCAACGTCACCCATCAATTTTGAAACGCCCGATTATAATGAATGAAAAATCTTTTCTTGTGGGGTATGATGAAGAGGAAATTGACGCTTTTCTCCCACCAGAAATGCGAAACTTAGATCGTTATCTAAGTGAATAAATGAAAGTTGATGAGATATGAAAATTTTAGTTGGTTTATCCGGGGGTGTTGATTCTGCAGTTGCAGCACACCTCCTTAAGTCGCAAGGACACGATGTCACTTGCGCTTTTATGCGTAATTGGGACTCTCTTACGAACAATGACATTCTAGGTAACCCTACCATTGATGATGAGTTTTGTTCCCAAGAAGTGGATTATGATGATGCTCTTCGAGTCGCAAACCATTTAGGTTTGCCTTTATTGCGTGTCGATTATGTTAAGGAATATTGGGATAATGTTTTCTCTTTCTTTTTAGAAGAAACAAAACGAGGTCATACGCCCAATCCAGATATTCTCTGCAACCAATACGTTAAATTTGATGCATTCTTTAAATTTATGGATGATAACGGCTTTGATGCGCTTGCGACAGGTCACTATGCGATTTCTCGTGATGGTAAAATGTTGCGCGCGGTGGATCAAAGTAAAGACCAAACGTATTTTTTAAGTCGTGTGAATCCTAAGGTTATGGATCGTGTTATGTTTCCACTTGGAAGTTTAACGAAAGCAGAAGTTCGCGAGATTGCGAAAGAACTTGATTTACCGGTTGCTACTAAGAAAGATTCTACGGGAATCTGTTTTATTTGTGAGCGTGATTATCGTGATTTCTTAAAGAATTACTTAAAGGATACTGAAGGGGACATCGTTGATGTCGACACAGGTATGGTTTTAGGTAAGCACCAGGGCGTGATGTTCTATACAATAGGGCAACGTCATGGATTGAACATTTCAGCGCATGTTGGTCCTTGGTTCGTCGTAGGTAAGGATTTATCTACGAATACTATTTCAGTAGGTCGTGGTTCGGACCACGAACTCCTCTTTGCATCAAAAGCAGT
>JAAYNU010000055.1 GCA_012520695.1 Erysipelothrix sp. | reverse complement strand
TGAATACTTGTATGGAATTTGTAACCTATGCCATCGATAAAATAAAGCATGATAAATGGTCACCTGATGCCGTTTCTAGATATGTGAAACTTCATGGACTATTCAATCCTGCATCCACGATCAGTACACGAACACTCTACACCTACATTGATTTGGGCCTTATAGAACTTACCAATATTGACCTCTTGTTAAAGCTTCGAAGAAACACTAAGAGACTTCATACAAGACGTAATAAACGCATCTTGGGTACCTCAATTGAGGACAGACCGAAAGAAGTGAATGATCGCAATGAATTTGGACATTGGGAGTTTGATACCGTTATTGGTATTAAGCATAAAGATGAGCCTGTTTTATTAACGCTCACAGAACGTAAATATCGTTTTGAACTCATATTAAAGCTTACAGGAAAAAATGAGGTTGCGGTTCATAGTGCGCTGCAACCTCTCATGCAATCTCCTTATGCGAAGGATCTTTTCAAAACAATAACCAGCGATAATGGAAGTGAGTTTGCAAGTCTCGTTGATGCTGTCAAGAATGTCGCAGATGTTTACTTTACTCATACCTACACATCGTGTGAACGTGGTACAAACGAAAATCATAATGGTATAATCAGACGATTTATTCCTAAAGGTGTCAAAATATCAACCGTATCCAACAATACGATACGAACTGTGAACCACTGGATGAATTCATTACCTCGTAAGATATTAGGGTACTCAACACCTCACGAATGTATGGCCAAAGAATTACAGAAACTAATCACAATCTAAATAATATTCGGATTTCGAATAAGTGGACAACTTGCTATTGCAATTTAAGTTAGTTATATTTTAGTAGATTTCCATAAAAAACTAGTACTGGGAGTAAAATTTAATAGGTAGAAATAACAATCTATTAAGTCCTTCTTGGAGGACATTGGAAAAAGGTCCAATAAGAAATGCTGAATTGCAAGTTGAAGTTGGAAATTCGTTAGAAATGGCTACTTAACGAGTTATAATTAATTTGTAATAATGCAAGTTCTTGATCGAACAGATTCTTTGCAGATTTATAGTTAAGAATTTTTCGCTTCTTGGCGTTAATCATGCTTGATATTTTTCTTACATAATCTTTTGGTATCTCAGTAATACTATTACCCTTAGGGACCTTTCTTCGAACTAAACCATTACAGTGTTCGTTTGATCCTCGTTCCCATGAGGAATAGGGATGAGCGAAATAGACTGTCGTCCGTTTATCTTTTGTTAGTGGTGATTGTTCAATATCGAAGTAACGGGCAAATTCGTTTCCGTTGTCTAGTGTAATAGTTTTGAAGATATCCTTGAATTCTTCTGAAGTTATTTTGCGCTCGATAGTGTTAATTGCCATATATACAGACTTTGATGTTCGTTTGTTAATTTTAAGCATTACTTGAAATCGTGTTTTTCGTTCCACTAAAGTAAGGAGTGCGCTACTCTCGGATTTTTTCCCAAGTATCAGATCTCCCTCCCAATGACCAAAGACTTCGCGTGTTTCAACATCACTTGGTCTTTCCTCAATGGAAGTTCCTTTATGTCTCTTTGACACCTTAATAGGCCTCTTGATGCGCCTTCTGGTTATCATAGGACAATCAATGGGCTTGAT
>JAAYNU010000054.1 GCA_012520695.1 Erysipelothrix sp. | reverse complement strand
GGGGAATCGAACCCCCGTGTCGACCTTGGCAAGGTCGCGTTCTACCATTGAACTACACCTGCAAAAATAAATGGCGGTCCAGACGGGGGTCTAACCCGCGATCTCCTCCGTGACAGGGAGGCATGTTAACCACTACACCACTGGACCATAATATTTTAATAAATCAAAGACTTGGCGGAGATGGGGAGATTCGAACTCCCGCGCCAGTTTCCCGACCTATACCCTTAGCAGGGGCACCTCTTCATCCACTTGAGTACATCTCCAAGTTTGTTTTATTTTAACTGATATTTCTTGAGTGCTTATACATATTACCATAAGAATATGGGTTGTGCAAGACTAAAATGAACTTTTACCCTAAATTGATGGAAAGTCTTTAAAATAGGCACTTCCCCATTATTTTGTCCTACTTTTCGCATTTAAAATCAGTAAGATTTTCGTTTTGATTAGATACATTTATAACACCCTATTTAAACGAATAAATGAATCATGACACATTTTGTATAAAAACATGTGATTCACAACAAACATGATATAATCTAAACAAAGGAGACACACTATGGCACAAGCAATATTTCTTGCACTTAACCCTAACATGATGATGATTTATGTATCCCTCATTAGCCTTACTGGCGTTATCTTTAGTTCCGTCTTTGGATATATCTCATCACACAGTGGCAGTAAACGCGCAGCTGAGAACGAATCCAAACGACTCAAACAAGCACACGAAACAAGACTCTCTCAAGAAAATAAATTTGAAAAGGATAAAACACTCCGTGTAGCGCTTCAAGACCTCACCCGTGGATTCTACAACGACACATTCCGCTCAGAGACCATCAACTCCTACTTCAATACAGAAGAAGGTAAGAGCATGTTTGCGGACGTCATGTCCAAAATAACGGCATACGGATCAGAGGATTCCGTTCATAGCGTCATTTATCTACAAAAAGCAATCGCAGGTTCATTACTCCTTCGTAACAAGCAACAACTCATCATTGAGCTCGCGGGCAATGACATCCCTTTCAAAGTTGACTGGGTACGATATGAAATCAACGCACTCACTGCGATTATGATCGCGCAATTAAGATATGACATTTCCCAAGAAATAATTAATCCAAAAGAATTACTATCAGTTAAGTTTAATAACTTAAACCAAAACTTCAAAGTCTTCTTTGAAGCGGGTATTGATGAATTTTTAAAGCTAAACAAATTAACACACTTTACAGAAAATGGAGCTAAGCACAATGAAAACGACAGTATTTTCTAACACAGATGATTTAGACTTACCCCAATCAATAAAAGATTCACTTACCGATAAACTCGAACTTGCACATATTCGTAAACTTGAAAAGGATACTTACATTATCCTGAACTATCCAACGACGGACCACTCAATGCGCTCACTCGTATGTACACTACGAGGTGGTGACAACTTCCACCTTTACTTGCCCGTTGGGCCTGCATTCGAATTCGATGTTCAGGATAGTTTCCCACATCTCGTTCTCGCAATCCTCAAACGCTATGAAACATTGATTCATGAAGTAAGGGATCAGCTCAACATTTATGAGAAAGAACTCGAAGTACTCATCAGTCGTACTCATGTTATTGAACTCTATCTCATCAGTAAAGAACTCATCCACTACCAAACGGCAGTCAATGC
>JAAYNU010000053.1 GCA_012520695.1 Erysipelothrix sp. | reverse complement strand
TCGAGTTCTTCTGGCATGGATTCCATTTCTACTCGAATTGAAGCACAGGCTTCATCAATTAAATCGATTGCTTTATCGGGCAAGAATCGTCCGGATATGTATCGATCGGATAGCTTAGCGGACGCGATGATTGCTTCATCAAGGATTTTAACTCCGTGATGGGATTCGAATCTGTCTTTAAGTCCTCTTAGAATTGAGATTGTATCTTCAACGCTGGGTTCAAGTACATCGATTCGTTGGAATCGTCGTTCAAGAGCAGCATCTTTCTCAATGTTTTGTCGGTACTCTTCGAAGGTTGTGGCTCCAATAGCATGGAGTTCTCCTCGAGCAAGCATTGGTTTGAGTAAGTTTGCAGCGTCCATGGAGCCTTCTGTTTTACCTGCTCCAACGAGGTTATGGATCTCATCAATAAAGAGAATGATGTTTCCTTCTGCCGCGAGTACTTCATCCAGTACTGCTTTGAGTCGTTCTTCGAATTCGCCTCGGTATTTAGCACCTGCTATGAGGGCTCCCATGTCGAGTTCTATGAGTTGTTTTGTTTTTAGGGATGAAGGGACGTCTCCTCTCATAATACGCCATGCAAGTCCTTCTACGATGGCTGTCTTACCAACTCCTGGGTCTCCAATGAGAACCGGGTTATTTTTTGTTTTTCTTGAGAGAATTTGAATGATTCTTCTGATTTCATCATCTCTACCAATGATTGGGTCGATCTTTCCATCTTTTACATCTTGTACTAGGTCTCGTCCGTATTTTAGGAGTGCGTCCATTGTATTTTCTGCAGTTGGAGTATCGACAGTTCGGCCTTTTCTTTGTTCCATGATTTGGGATTCAATTGTTTTGTGATCTAGTTTCAATTCTTTAAATACACCAATGATAAGCGCGTAGACACTGAGGTAAGTGTCCTTATTTTTGCTTGCCCATTGTTGTGCGTTTTGTAATGCTTTTTGGGCTGTGGTTTCCATGCTCATTTGAGCACCACTGACTTTAGGGAGTCGTGCCAATTCTCGATCGTTTTCTTCGATTAAAGAAAACTTGTTCTCAATAAAATCTGTGTCCTCAATACTTAAGAGTGCTTTGAGGATGTGTCGGGCGCTAACGTTTGCGTGGTTCATGTTTGTCGCAAAGTTTATCGCCTCGATAATCACTTGTTGAGCTTTTTCTGTATAGTTTTCTATGTTCATATTCTGCCTCCTTCTAGCACTCTTATCTAGTGAGTGCTAATGCCTAGTGAAAGAAAAGCGACTGGGTGTCACTTGAACGCTTTTTTGAAGCGGTCAAAGACACTGTCACCTTTTTTCTCTTTTAATTTCTCATATAGTTCTCGGTCTACTTTTGAGATTTTCGTTGGAATATCAATTTTGACTTCTACGAATTGATCGCCTTTGCGTCCCGATCTTAAATCTTCAATCCCTTTTTCTTTTAATCTGAACTTTGTATTGGGTTGTGTTCCTGCTGGAATAGTCAGGGATACATCACCATACACGGTTGGTACATCAACTTTTGTTCCTAGTGTCGCATCGATTGCGGAAATTGGAATTGTAATGTTGATATCATTACCTTGTCTGATAAAGAATTTGTGGCTTGATACAACAATTTCAATGAAGAGATCTCCGTGAGGTCCTCCATTAACACCGCGTTCGCCTTTTCCGCCTACGCGAAGTTGTTGACCAGAAACGATTCCTGCTGGAATTTTGATGTCGACATTAACTTTTTTTGAGTTATATCCTGCACCGTGGCAGACTTCACATTTCTTAGAAATAGTCTTACCTTTACCGTTACAGTCTGGACAAATACTTTGTGATTGGAATGTTCCAAACGGTGTTCTTTGTTGTGATGTAACTTCACCGGAACCATGGCATCGACCACATGTTTTCACGTCGTCTTTACTGTGTGCTCCAGATCCGTGGCATCGAGTACATTCTTCATCAACGTTTAAGTTAACTGTGCGTTCCACTCCAAAGACTGAGTCCATAAAATCGACGCGCATGCTCATATAGCGGTCTTGTCCTCGTTGCGGTGCATTCGGGTTGCGGCGTTGTTGGCCGCCCCCACCAAAGAATGAACCGAAGATATCGCCGAAGTCCTGGAATCCTCCAGCACCTCCGCCAAATCCACCATTTTGATCAAATGCTGCATGGCCGTATTGATCATAATTACTTCGTTTTGTACCATCACCTAAAACATCATAGGCTTCTTGTACTTCTTTAAATTTTGCTTCAGCATCGGGTTCTTTATTAACATCCGGGTGATACTTTTTAGCTAGAGATCGATATGCTTTCTTAATCTCTTGTTCCGTAGCACCTTTACTGATGCCTAGTACTTCATAAAAATCTCGTTTTGCCATGTTCTACCTCCAACGCGCACTTGTGATTATTATTCTTTTTCTTCAAATTCAGCATCAACAACTGTGTCGTCTTGAGGTTGTTCACCTTCTGCATTTTGTTCATACATTGCTTGACCCATTGCTTGTGCCGCTTGTTCAAGTGCTGCAAGTTTTTCTTTCAATGTGTCCATTTCGTTATTGTCTAACGCTGTCTGTAATTCATCACGTAATGATTCGATTTCAGCTTTTTGGCTTTCGTCTACTGGATTACTTTCATCAAGAAGTGATTCATTGATTTGGTGAATGAATTGTTCTGCTTGGTTCTTAAGTTCTGCTTCTTCTTTGAGACGTGCATCTTCTGTTGCATTCTCTTCAGCATCACGAACCATTTGTTCGATTTCTTCTTCAGTCAATCCTGAGTTATTTTGGATTGTGATTGATTGTTTTTTGTTTGTTCCTTTATCCATAGCGGATACGTTAACAATACCGTTTACGTCAATATCGAATGTAACTTCAATTTGTGGTGTTCCTCGTTTTGCTGGTGCAATACCATCAAGTTTGAATACACCCAATTGTTTGTTGTCTTTTGACATTGGTCGCTCACCTTGAAGAACGTTAATATCAACAGCTGGTTGGTTATCAGCAGCGGTTGAGAATACTTGTGATTTCGAAGTTGGTATTGTTGTGTTACGTTCAATTAGAACAGTCATAACACCACCCATTGTCTCGATACCTAGTGATAATGGTGTTACGTCTAATAGAAGTACGTCTTTAACGTCTCCTGAGATAACTCCACCTTGGATTGCTGCTCCCATAGCAACTACTTCATCAGGGTTAACTGATTTGTTTGGTTCTTTTCCTAGTTCTTTCTTAACAGCTTCTACAACTGCAGGAATACGAGTTGATCCACCTACTAAAAGTACTTGGTGAATATCGTTACGTGTAAGACCTGAGTCTTTTAGTGCGTTACGAACTGGAATAAGTGTACGTTCAACTAATGATTTTGTCATTTCATCAAATTTAGCACGAGATAGCGTTGTCTCTAAGTGTAGAGGACCTGCTTCTCCAGCTGAAATAAATGGTAATGAAATTTGCGCATTGATTGTAGCTGATAAATCTTTTTTAGCTTTTTCAGCTGCTTCTTTGAGTCGTTGCATTGCCATTTTGTCTTTTGATAAGTCAATTCCGTTTTCTTTTTTGAAGATTGAAACCAGTTCATCAACAATGATGTGGTCAAAGTCATCTCCACCAAGTGAGTTATCACCGGATGTAGCTAATACTTCGAATGTTCCATCTGCTAATTCAAGAATTGAAACGTCAAATGTACCACCACCAAGGTCAAATACAAGAACTTTTTGTTCAATTTCTGTTTTATCCATACCAAATGCTAATGCAGCAGCGGTTGGTTCGTTAATAATACGTTCTACTTCTAAACCTGCGATTGTTCCCGCATCTTTAGTAGCTTGACGTTGAGCATCGTTAAAGTAAGCAGGTACTGTAATAACAGCCTTTGTTACTTTTTCGCCCAAGTATTCTTCAGCATATTGTTTCATATAGCCAAGAATCATTGCAGAAATTTCTTCTGGTGTATAATCTTTTCCTTCAAGGTTGATTTTTTCACCTGATCCCATTAAACGTTTTACTGAGATTGCTGAGTTAGGGTTTGTTACAACCTGACGCTTTGCAGCATCCCCAACGATTTTCTCGCCGTTTTTGAAACTTACGACAGATGGTGTCGTACGATTACCTTCTGGGTTTGTAATTACTTTTGCTTCTCCACCTTCCATTACTGAAACTGCAGAGTTTGTTGTTCCTAAGTCGATTCCGATTACTTTACTCATAATATATATCCTCCTGTTTATTGACTTACTTTTACAAGGCTAGCACGCAAAATGCGATCCTTTAGTAAGTATCCTTTTTGAAATTCTTCTACTACTATATTCGGTTCAATCCCTTCAACCTCTTCTGTAATCATCGCTTGATGAATATTTGGGTCAAAAGTCTTGTTCAAAGCATCAATGGGTTCAACCCCTTCTGCTTTGAGTGATGCCATCAATTGGTCATAGACCATTTGGACACCTTCTTGTAATGGAGCATCGCTACTCTCATTCTTTAATGCTCGTTCTAAGTTATCAATCACCGGTAAAATCGATGATGCGAAACTTTGGATACGATATTTCAACGATTGATCTTGCTCTCGTTGTAATCTCTTTTTAATATTTTCTGTATCGGCGTATGCCTTTAAATATTCTGTTTTTAATGCTTCAACTTCTTGAAGCAGTGCTTCATTTTCTACAACAAGCAGTTCTTCGGGGCTTAAGTCTTCGACGACTTCCTCCACTACTTCGACTTCAACTTCTTGTTCTTCTTTACTCTTTTTACTCATCTTCGCCTACCTTTCCATATACTTCCTGAATTAAACCTGAAACATATTCAACCAACGATACGATGCGACTGTAGTCCATTCGACTCGGTCCCACGACCATTAATTTATGTGCTTCATCATCTGAAGTATTAAACGATGAAGAAATCACCGCCATGTCATCGATCCAGTGCAACTCACTCACTTCTGAGCGTTTGAGCTGAACGTGTTCGTGACCCTGTGATAACTCTTGCCACATTTGACTGTCTTCAAGCATCGACATTAACTGTCTCATCTTGTCCACATTAGCAAATTCAGGCTGATGGAGCATGTTGCTTTGCCCTGTGAAGTAAACTTCATCTTGTGCAAACTTAACAAAGACTCCTACGAAGGCTTCAAACAGCACTTCGTATTGAACCAATCGCGCCGAAAGAATCGGGCGAAGACTCTCCATTTTATCGACAACCTCAGATAGAGGTGTACCGACCAAACGGTCATTCAAAATCGTAGTACATTTTTCAATGTCGTTCAGATCCACTTTTTCATCAAAATCAAAGATTCGATGTTCCGCATGACCTGAATCAGTAACAAATACAGCCATCGCCGACATATCATTTAAAGGAATCAATTGAACACGCCTGAGCGTTTCCTTCATCCCACTCGGTCCTAATACAACCGATGTTAGATTTGTCATATGGGCTAAGATTTCTGAACTTTGACGAATTGCATCGTCAATGCTCAATCTACGATCTGAGAAGATACTCGACAAGGCAAGTTCAACACTCGTATTGTCTTCTGATTCCATAATATGTTCTACATAGAATCGGTAGCCTTCTGAAGACGGAATCCGTCCACTCGAAGTATGCGTCTTTTCTAAAAGACCCACACGTTCCAGATCCTGCATTTCGTTGCGAATGGTTGCAGACGAATACCTTAAGTTATATTTATCTATTAATGTCTTCGAACCAACTGGTTCTGCTGTATTAATAAATTCTTGAACAATCGCGGTAAATATTTCAATTTTTCGCGGTGTCAGCATAATCGTCCCACCTTTCAAAAGCACCTTATTAGTGTGCCTAACAATATATTACACCAATTTCTTAGCACTGTCAACAGTTGAGTGCTAAAATAGAAAAAGAAGCCCGTTAAAGGCTTCCAGTGCTATTATTGTACCATACTTACCCACCAAATAGCACAGTAATTTAATGGAAACCGATAAATGAGATTAATCACTAATGTATACAATGTCAATGGTATGAGATATTCATGGATGAGACACTTATTGCTATCAATTACTCACTTCCTTATTATAAAGTACATACAATCGCCTATCATTAACCACTAATGCTTTGACTTGACACATTAATAATTATATACTCAAGATAGAAAACGAGGGTTACTATGAAAAAAATAGCAATATTATGCGATTCATCTGTTTCGCTAACAACTGAACAAGTAAATGAACTCGATGTACACATCGCGCCACTTATTATTACTAATAATAATGTCTCATATATTGATGGGGTTGATATTACGAATGTCGAGCTCAATAACATGCTTCGAAACAATGAAGATGTAACGACATCACAACCAAGTATTGGTGCAACGATCGAAATACTACAAGATCTTAAAGCACAAAACTTTGACCACATCTTCATACTTAGTATCGGTACAGCACTTTCAGGTGCTTACGGTAGCTTTGCCCACGCAGTTAATGAAGTTGGACAAGAAAATATTACACTCATTAATACTTACTCAATCACGGGCCCTGTACAACAAGGCGTTCGTGCTATTCGTAAGATGAATGAAGACGGTAAATCAATTGAAGAGATTACCGCTGCACTCAACAATATCTTCGATAACCAAATATCTTATCTCTATCCTAAGACATTAACACAAGTTATTAAAAGTGGTCGTGTCTCACGAGCAAGCGCAACAGTAGCTTCACTTCTAAAGGTACGAGTACTCCTCGCATTAGAAAATAAAGCTGAAGCAATAGAAAAACTCGCAATCGCACGTTCAAATAAGAAGATATTCGAAACAATTGTCTCTGACTTCAAGAAACACTTAGTCGCACCTGAAACACACGATATCTATTTACTTGAGAGTGAAGGTATGGATACCTTGCTAGAATTCAAAGAATTCTTGTTTGATTCCTTAGGAGAGTTCAAACACTTCTTTGTTAACTTACCAGCAGCAGTCGCAACACACGGTGGACTGGGCTGTATCGCAGTTCAATGGTGCCCCAAAATTTAATCATAACAAAGGGATTGATCTTAACGGATCAATCCCTTTTACTTTCTTCTTCATAAATAAATACTTCTTCAATATATAAATTAAAGTATCGCGAAATCTTAAACGCTAACTCAATCGAAGGATTGTATCGACCATTCTCAATTGAACTGATTGTCTGGCGAGATACCTTCATCTCTTTCGCAAATGCCTCTTGATTAAGACCGTTCTTAAGCCTCAGTGCTTCTAGATGGTTCTTCATGATGCTTTATTACCAAAGTATAGGAAGAACGGTATATACGCAAGAGCACTAACTACCACAACACTTAATAGTGTTACGTATACTGTATCATTCAGATAAAACACATTTCTAAATGCAACGATCAAACCAATACCGAATAATACAGTAACATAAGTATAGAATCCTGCATTGTTTCGAACCAAGATGAAACGCTCATCTGCCTCGATCTGTGCTTGTTCATACGCTTCATTAAGCTTCTTTTTATCTCTTAAATTAACAAAAATAAAAATAAACATAATCGATAAACAAATTTTAATAATATCATTCCAAAATGGAGTAACGCTAAGATTCATGATCTCCATCAGTATTGATATAATAAAATAAGTCGAAAACCCAAACATCATTTCCTTAATATAATATTTTTTCATGACAAC
>JAAYNU010000052.1 GCA_012520695.1 Erysipelothrix sp. | reverse complement strand
GATAGCCTTTTAGATATTCTATTTCAAGTGTATCACTCATCGCTAAGTTATAGTCACTGATTAGATACAATTGTTGGCACTCATCAAGATGATGCATTGCGAAATCGTTGTGTGCACGCGCTACGAAATACGTAGTATAGATATTTGCGTCTAAATCTTTTATTTCTTCGGCTAGCTTTGTCCCGTCGCTGTCGCGAATCGCATCAGCTCCCCAACGAGTTAAAAGTTCTTTAGTCTCGTCATAAAAATCGTAATCTCCGGGTAATGTTAAACGTCCTTTAATTTTTGTCATTAAATCTCTCCTAGTCTTTCAATCCACCAAGGGTCATTCCCTCAGTGAGTTTTTTCTGTACAAATATATATAGAATCAGTGTTGGTAACATAACAATTACCAATCCCGCATATAAGATGCCGGGTTGTGCTCCACCACGAGCTGCTGCTTGTAGGTTTATAAGTCCTACGGGTAATGTTCGAATCTTTCCAGATAGAAGGGTGAGTGAAATAATATACTCGTTCCAGAATGATAAGAAATTAAACAAAATGATCGTAATGATACTTGGCTTTGCCATTGGGATCATTATTTTGATCATGGTTTGTGAGTATGAACAACCATCAATCATAGCTGCTTCTTCATACGCACTTGGAAGTGTTTGGAAGAATCCTGATAAGAGATAAATCGTAAATGGTAATGCGGTTGCTGCATAAACTACTGCCAATACAAGTGGATTATTAATAAAGATATCTTTGCCAAACATTTGTTGTCCAATTCTATTCCAGCTGAGTAGCATTAAGAAGATTGGAATTACAATATAGTTAACGTTGATGAATAAACCACTCATAAAGAGTGAGTTAATCGCTTTTTTCCCTCTAAATTCAAAACGAGCAATAACGTAAGCTGCAGGAAGCGCAACTACTAAAAGAATCAATAAAGCAACGGCTGTTACGAATACTGAAGTAATTAAGTATTCACCCATTTTTGCTTTTTCAAAAGCATCCACGAAGTTTTGCCAGTGGAATGATTTTGGTAGTGCCCATGGACTTGCATAGAATTCAGCGTTCGTTTTAAGTGATGCGAAGAATACCCATCCAATTGGAATAATAATTGATATTGCGAGTGTAATAAGTGCCACATACGTAAAGAGTTTCGTGAGGGACTCAGTTGACATATTTTTAATTTTTTTCATGTGATTTCCCTCCTTCTACATCTGAATAGCATCACGTTTAGTAATCCTATTAACGATTGCGGATAATATAAATGAGAATAAGAATACGATAACTCCAATGGCCATTCCGTAGCCATACGATCCGTTATCATAGGCTTGTCGGTAGAGATAACTGAGGAAAACTTCTGATCCACCACCTGGGCCTGCTCCCAATACCTTAACGAAGAGGAAACTCATGTTAATGGTTGAGATGATAAAGAATGTGAGCGTATTTCTTAAGTTACCCCAAATTAGAGGTAATGTGATCATAAAGAATTGGTTGAGCTTACTTGCGCCTTCAATATTCGCTGCTTCATAAAGATGCTCAGGAATACTGGAGATACTTGCCATATACATGACCATGTAGTAACCAATCGCTTGCCAAATCATAGCGAATGCAATCGAGTAAATGATGATTTTACTGTCTCCCAAGAAGGGGATTGATTTCCATGTTTCGGGTTTAAATATCGCGATGACTGAGTTCAAGAGTCCTGAACTGTCGACTGCATATATTTGCGCGAATACAGCTGAGATAACTGCAACTGAGAGAATATTCGGGATATAGAAAATAACTCTGAAAAAGTTTTTCCCCTTAATATTTTCTCGTACAAGCACGTTCGCAAAGAAGATTGCGAGAGTAAATGTCACAATTGTTACAACAACGATTAAGAGAATTTGATTTTGAAAGGACTGAAGAAACTTCATATCTTTCGCTAGGATCTTAAAGTTGTTGAGGCCAACAAAGGTTTTCTTCGATGAAATCCCACCCCATTTATATAAAGACATGATGAATACGTTGATAGTAGGATATACCATAAAGATCCCTAAGAGAATTATGGCCGGTGCAAGACATGCAGCGATAAATTTATTTTTGGATTTATTTCGTTTCATTGTGCACTCCTTTCAAAAATATAACGGCGAGTATATATCCCCGCCGTTAAATATATATATTTATTTATAGTTTAATCTAATTAGTATTTTGACATTGTTTCTACAACTGCTTCATACCATTCTGTTGGAGTTTTATCACCAACAACAACTTCGTCTACCATTCCGTAGAGTGACTCTGCTACGCTATAGCCTTCAACGTCTTCTCTAAACTCGAATCCTGTTGAGTTTGATTTTGCGCCGTCTGCATAGATGTTGTAGT
>JAAYNU010000051.1 GCA_012520695.1 Erysipelothrix sp. | reverse complement strand
ATCACGGGTCATGAGTGGAAGTTCCTTAACTTCTTTGAGTGCACTCGCTTTTGCCTTACCAATAACTTGCGTCAATTCAGAGAGTGCAAACGCAGTTCCCCACTTCAATCCAAATGCTCTGTCTTTATAATCGTTATAGTCTTCAAATTCTTTTTTCGTTCTTCGCTTACTCATCACTCGTATCCTCAATTCCATCCATTCCACCAGCGTGGCCACCTACTAGAGAACTACGAGCGATTGCTCGTCCACCATCAAGGAGGCTGCTTGTGTAGACAAGTTTCTTGAAGCCATATTTCTTACGAACTGTATCAACGACTTCATCAAACTTATGATCTCTTTCTTTTGCTTCTATCGGTTCGAAGAGATTTAATTGTTGGAGGATTGGGGACTCGAGTTTAGAGCAGGTCACACCGATGTTTCGTACAACTTGTGTATGGTAAAACATATCAAAGATCTGAAGCAGTGCTTCTGCAATCTTCTTACTGCTGTTTGTAGCCTCTACTGTAATTTGTTTACTAAAACCCGCTTTACCATCCTCATCTAAATAGGTTAGTGAGTAACCAACCCAAAGGCTGATGCATTTGGTTAGTTTATTTTCTTTTCTAAGTCTCGTGGCAACTTGATCACCCATCTCACGAACAACAACCTCGAGTTCTTCTCTGTCTGTATAATCCTTAATCAGTACTTGTGAATTCCCGATTGATTTTGATTTCGGTGTGTATTCTTCACCTAAAAATGTTCGATCAATTCCCCATGCATGTGCATATAATTGGGCTCCTAGTACGCCTATCTTACTTTTAATATCATAGAAATTGGAATTCGCTAAGTCCTTAATGCTGTGAATTCCCATTGTCTGAAGTCTTTTCGCGGTGCGTGATCCAATGCCCCAGAAGTCTGTGATTTCCGTTATACCCCAGAGCTTCTCTTTCACATCAGCGTATCGCCATTCTGCTTTCATATCTTTATTGTATTTCGATTCATTATCGAGCGCGAGTTTCGCGAGTAAGGGATTATCACCAATCCCGATTGTGGTGAAGATACCCGTTTCTTCGTAGACCTTTATTTGTATAATACGTGCGAGTTCATGCGCACTCTCACATTCAAAGTAACTTAAGGACTCCGTTACATCGAGAAATGTTTCATCGACGGAATAGACCGCAATATTTGAATCATCCACGAACGTTCGATAGATATTATTAATTTGATGATTGACCTTCATATAAAGGTTCATTCGGGGAGGTGCAAGAATGAGGTCTTCTGGATAGGGAAATGGAAGATCTCGTGCTCTACTTACATTACTAATACCGTAGGCTTTCTTCGCTTCTGGACTGGATGCGAGTATGAGACCACTTCCTCGTACATTAACGTCATTACTTGGATAACTCATGACAACTAACTTAACTTTTAAAGGATCGAGTCCACGTGCAACTGCTTCACAAGATGCATAAAAACTCTTGCAGTCGATGCAAAGAATATCTCTTGATGGTTCTTTATCGTAGTCGAATACGAGTTCTTTGTCCATGAATCACTCCCCCTTTTGTATTTAATATCATATCATGAATTTTGTGTTTAAGGATGTGAAACAATATGATAATCTACGAAAAAAGTAGCTTTCGCTACTTAAAGTTTTGTATTGTAATCCAGCGCATGTTACCTGAACTTTTATGATATTTTATCTCAGTTTTCATGACCTTATTATGTTGGTAGGTCAGTGTTCTGAATACTTCATTTTCCTCAGCAACGGGTTCTCCCAGGATGCTGTTTATTTCATCTTCTGAACTAGAGAAATCAATTGAATCTTTTAATTGAATGTCCACGGGCTGATCTTGTCCGTTAACGGATGTTCTATTCTCCGCGGATATAGCCGCTACAAGTGAATCCAATTTTTCTTGTTCAGTATCAGTATTGTTGTGAAGAGAGACTGAAATTAGATTCGTACCTTTTCTCATATAGACATCTGAAATATATTTATGGGGTTCAAGTGTTCCATCAACATTATCAACAGCAGTCCATCCATCATTGATTAAGGTTTCAAATGAGACAGGCAGTTCGTAGCCAACTCCAACGAGTGTGAAATGAATGACGTCTTCAACTTTTTCAGGTACTTCGGGATCTTCCGGTACAACTGGAGGTTCCACTTGCGGCTTATCAGCACTACAAGCGCTTAGTAGGAACAATACTGCCAGGATCTTAATCTTCGTTCGGATCAAGGTAAATGTCCTCCCCTACGCCACAACATGCGCCTAGGCGTGTTTGATTTGCCTCTTGGAGTATGTTGCTTTCAAAGTTTATCGATGAGAATGTGGATTCATCAATGCCGAGCATCGTGCTCAACTCACTCACGTTTGGATAGTGTCCTAGTTCGTGAATTGTTCCGTCAACCACAAATCGTGGAATTACGCCCTCTACATCATTGATGCGCTCGATTGTGACATCCTTTAACTCCTTCAGCATTTCATTAAACATGCTTCGTTTAGGATCTTGGTTAATGCCTAAGATCATGCTTTCAAGTGATTCTCGTTCTTCGTATATCTTAATGTTCATTGCTGTCTTCCTCCAGTACTTTTTCAAATGTTCGCTTCATTAATTTACCGCACATTTCATAGGTGTATCCAGAAGCAATTTTATATGCGGCTTGTTGGGTCCCGGTTATTTTTCCAAGAATTGAATCTCGAATAAGCGTTACAAAGTCCTCATTAGTGTCTCCCTTATAACAACTCTCACTGTCGCTTAGCCACGGTCGGTATACTTCAATATCCCTAAGGATAACTTGTGTCGTTGATGCCATTGCTTCAATGACATTATCAACTTCCGCATCTTCATATGTAGGATAGAAATACACATCTGCAGCGCTGAGTGCTCCTTCGTAGATGCGTCCTTCAATGTGTCCTGCAATAATCACGTTTGCGCTTGCCTGACTGATGGCTTTCGTTACTTTACCAGGTAGTGCTTTACTGTCAGCTTCACCGAACCAAATGAATGTGATGTCTGGCATGGCACGGGCAACGCTTAGGAAATCAAGAATCCCTTTTCTTTCGAATGCATGTCCTGAACCGATGACCAGTGATTGACCAACAGGGAGTTGGAAGTATTCTCTGAATTCTTCAACCTTTGTGGCATCATAGGCAAAGCGCTTCATATCAATCGGACTTGGAATCACATCGATGATTTGTGTTAGGCCATATGATCTGAGCATATTTTTATTGTGTTGGGTTGGGACGATGATCGCATCCGCAAGTGAATAACTCGACATAATAAAGCGTCGGTATAATCCTGAGAAGAGGTTTGAAAAACGAACCGTGTTTCTGAAGTTCTCGGAATTGGAATTCCCTTGATAAACGATGGGGTAACCTTGTGACTTTAGTTTTCGGATGGCTCTTCGTGCTTGTATTGATAGGTTATTAACATAAACTACATCAAAATCGTCTTTGAGGTCGCTGGTAGTATTAAAATCGCATTCTAAAAAAATGCGTTCTTGGTCTATAATCGCCTTTAGAATGCGCTTAGATGGTAAAAAATTATTACTTTCTTTGTAGTGTAGGATCTTCATTGAATATCTCCTTCGTAATGTTATTATACCCTATTTTCTGTTACAATAATAATATATATAGGAGGCTTACATGAAAAAAGATACTCGAATGAATCGTGTTCTCTTTATTCTCAAAACGAATACTCTCGCTCAAAGTGCTTCTAAAATTGCTAAGGAACTCAGTGTGTCCCGACAAATCATTGTTGGTGACATCGCATTACTTAGAGCTCAAGGTTTTGAGATTCAAGCAACATCAAAAGGATATTTACTGAACCCGGATACAAGCCGTATTAAGAAGGTAATCTCTTCATTTCATTCTGTTGAAGAAACTCGCTTAGAACTTGAGATTCTTGTGAAGCATCGCATTGAAGTTGTTGATGTATGGATTGATCATCCTGTATACCAGAATATCCAGGGTAATCTCAACATCCGTACTAAGGAAGATATTGACCGTTTCCTTGCGAAACGATCGCCCTTACTCTTAAGTCTTACAGATGGTGTTCATTATCATACGATTTTGTGTGAGGATGAATTGGGTTTCAATAATGCATTAGAGGAACTTGAATTAAATGGTATCATCACAAAGGTGTCTTGACACCTTTTCTTTATGAGTTTATACTAGTGTCATGACACTAAGGAGAACTTATGAAAACCACTAAAAATATCACGATTGCTGCTTTACTGATTGCGCTTGGGATCGTTATCCCGATGTTTATGCCAAAGATTATATTCCCACCGAATTCATACACACTCGCAAGTCATGTTCCTGTGATGATTGCAATGTTCATCTCTCCTTCAGTCGCGATCGCTGTCGCAATTGGAACGGCTTGGGGATTTCTAATCTCAGCTACTGACATCATTGCAATGAGGGCTTTATCTCATATTGTGTTTGCGGTACTTGGTTCACTTTATATTCAAAAGAATCGTACTTCCCTAAAAAACCCAAAGACAAACTTAATCTTCAACTGCGTTATCGGGCTCATCCACGTTGCGATGGAATCCCTAGTTGTGAGCTACTATTATTTCAATGGTGAGCTAACTGGCGGTAATTTCTTTATCATCGTTGTGCTTGGTATTGGTGTTGGTGGATTTGTTCACTCTCTGATTGATTATTTTATGGCCTCTAAAGTCGCTTTAAGACTAAATTTGTCAAAACCTTAAATCATATTTATGGTAAGATAGTAGTACTGAAGGAGGATTCACATGAAACCAATATTCATTCAATACCCTAAATGCTCCACGTGTAAAAGAGCGAAGGATTATCTTGATAAACATAACATCGAGTATACATCGCGCGACATGATGGAAGAAAACCCAACGAAGGAAGAACTTAAAAAATGGTTAGATCTTAGTGAACTGCCTATCAAACGTTTTTTCAATACATCGGGAATCGTTTATCGTCAAATGGGTCTTAAGGACACACTCAACGATATGAGCGAAGAAGAAGCTTTAGAACTTCTTTCGACAACAGGTCGCTTAGTTCGTAGACCTCTTCTAATCGGAGATCACGGAGTATTCGTAGGCTTCCACGAAGAAATGTACGAGACTTTAAAATAATGTTAGTGCTGGTCTCACCAACAAAAACTCAAAAGGAATTTAAAGGAGAATCACAATCTGATTCTCTTTTTACTGTTAAGTCTAATCAGGTTCTCAAAATTCTAAAATCTTATTCTATAAAAGATCTACAAAAGAACATGAAACTCAGTGATAAGCTCAGTGAGTCAGTTTATGAAGCGATTCAAAATCATACTAAAGAGAACATTGCGATTAAAACTTACAAAGGTTCATCCTTTAATGCAATGGAAATTGATTCTTGGAATGAGGAAGATCATGCTTATGCACAAGATCATCTCGGGGTTCTATCAGCGCTGTATGGAATCGTAAGACCCTTTGATACGATTGGCCTGTATCGATTGGATTTTCTCAACACATTCAAACTCGATCTTTATGATCACTGGCAAGACACAGTCACGGATTATCTTAACTCCAAGAGAATGCCTATTCTTAATCTCGCATCTCAAGAATATACTAAAATGATTAATGAAAAACTCCTCGAGGTACCATTCGTTAAAATGGACTTCAAGGAGTCAAGTGACAAAGGTTTTGTCAGTAAAAGCACGTATGCAAAGATTGCGCGCGGCCATGCCACACAATTAATCATTAAAAATAGAATTCAAAGTATTGATGAAATAAAGCAATTAGAGTTTGATAATTATTCCTATAATGAATCCTTATCCGATGACTCAAATATTATCTTTACCCGATAAACTTCATCACACTGCTCATGTGCATTTCAGGTAATTCATCTTTATGTTTCCAAATGCCTTGAGCGCCATCCGCAAAGACAATCGCATCTGTATCCACTTCAACTTCATATACGAAGCTGATGAAATGGATATGTTTGTGTTTGTCTTTTTTTAGTTTCAGATCAAAGAAATCTTCACCATAACCAAGATACGTTGACGATAATACATCTACACGGAGTTCTTCACTGACTTCTTGGGTTTAAAGCATCGATGAAGCTTTCGCCCATCTGCATTCTTCCACCAATTAGCACAAGATGTTTACCATCATAGGCAGATTCATCGAATAGAATTTAATCTCCTTTTCGAATCACTGCTGATATACGCACATTGAACTCGTTAGGATCTTCGAGCATATGGCATATATCAACTGCATCAAATGAATAGTCTCCCATATCGGTGTGTAGAATTTGTGTATCCAGTGTTTCCCAATAGGGTGGTTTATATTCACCTTTCACTAAATTATCTACGAGTTTAAAGTGACCTGTCGGTTTTCCTTTAAGGGTACATTTGAAAATAAAGTTATGTTCGTGAACGAAACCATCTTTGGCACTTGATTCAAATGTCGCTTCCGCAATAGCAATCAGTTTAATTCTATCAATCTCTACATTTAATTCTTCCATAACTTCTCGGTGCAGTGCTTCTTCAACTGTTTCGCCAAACTTAACACGGCCTCCAATTTGGAAATCAAAACCACCTTCATTATAATCTGTAATGTATTTCCCTGAGTTTTCAATTTGAGCACTCACGCGTGCATTATAGTATCCATTTCCTATTTTGAGTGTAAGATCCATCGTCTATCTCCTATTTTTAATGAAAGAAAAACCGGATTGCTCCGGTTTGTTTGTAATTATTTATCGAATGCGACTTTAATTCCAGGTCCCATTGTTGATGTGAGAACTAGGTTCTTAATGTATCCACCTTTAACTGCAGCTGGACGTGCTTTTACGATTGTATCGTGAATAGCATTGAAGTTCTCTTTAAGGTCAGCAGCATCAAATGATAATTTACCGATGATTGTATTGATGTTTGATTCTTTATCAACACGGTATTCAACTTTACCTTTTTTGATTTCTTCAACAGCTTTAGTTACATCTGGTGTAACAGTTCCTGTTTTAGGGTTAGGCATTAATCCTTTAGGTCCTAGAACGCGTCCTAGTTTTCCTAATTCACCCATCATGTCTGGAGTAGCAACGATAACATCGAAGTCAAACCATCCATTAGCAACATCTTCAAGTAATTCTTTTCCACCTGCATAGTCTGCACCAGCAGCTTTTGCTTCTTCCACTTTAGCGCCTTGAGTAATTACTAAGACTTTTTGTGAACGACCTGTACCGTTAGGTAAGACCATTGCACCACGGATTTGTTGGTCAGCGTGACGCGGATCAACGTTAAGGTTGTATGAAACCTCAACTGTAGCATCAAATTTAACAAATGATGTTTCTTTGACAAGAGCGATTGCTTCGTCAATTGAGTATAATTTTGTGCGGTCTACTAATTCGCTAGTTTTTAAAATGTTTTTTGATTTTTTAGCCATGATTAGTTTTCCCACCCTTCAATTTTGATTCCCATGTTAAGAGCTGTACCAGCAACAATTCGCATCGCGCCTTCAACATCGTTAGCATTTAAATCAGGTAGCTTGTACTCAGCAACTTCACGAAGTTGATCTTCTGAAATTGTAGCAACTACTTGTTTACCAGGTGTTGCTGCACCAGCTTTAATTCCAGCAATTTTCTTTAATACGATTGCTGCTGGGGTAGTCTTTAATTCGAAATCAAATGATTTGTCATCAAATACTGTAATAACTACAGGTACGATATCCCCTGCTCTTTCCTTACTTGCATCGTTAAATGCAGTACAGAATTGTGGCATATTAATACCAACACCAGCTAGTGCAGGACCAGGTCTTGCTCCTCCAGCCGGGAATTCAAGTTTAACAATTCTTGCAACTTTTTTACTCACACGACATTCCTCCTTATTGGTTGTCTGTGATGTGGTCAAGCAGATAGAAACTATCCTCCCACATAACAAAAGCCCCTAATTGGGCTTACTTATAATACCACTACATTACTCACGAGTCAAGCAATCTATTCACTTGTCAAGTGAAAATCACACAATCATAATATCCACTCATTAAGTGGTCTGCTTAATATTTATGATAATTTCAATCTGCTTTTTGCATAATTGTTGTATTACGTAAAGTTACACCTATTCTTTGCTATTGCTTATCCTTCAAACTAGGCTTAATTTCAGCCTTCAATGCTTCTTTCATTCTGGTGATAATCATGTCACCTGCATTGGAAAGTTCTGGATTCATCATCCACTTCCAAAAAGGAACTGATTCCTCATTATCGATGTGTTTTCGTTTGAAATCCCTGATGAAGGCTTCTTGTTTAACCGATGAATGGGGTCCGTTACCAATTACGAGGAACTTTCGTGGATCAATTGGGTAGAACATATTCAAATCAGATATCTTTAAGATCGGTGCACTCGTGAGAAAATCCATTTGAGTTTTATAGATATTAAACTTCTCATTATGATCCAAGGCATGGACAATCGTTTCCGCTTCAATTAGATCATTCACTTCAATATCCTTGTTTCCAATTGCCGCTGGATTGAATGTGATGACTCCTTCAATCTCGTAGTATCGTCTAATACCCACCGTTAAGGCAAGACCTCCTCCGAGTGAGTGTCCTCCAAGGTAGATATTTGAGTCATTATTATTAGATTTTACGTCATCAAAGAACTTCATAGCAGAGGGTACTTGGATGTTTCTCCCTTGAAGTGCCATATAGTAAATATCATTGAGAACATCTTTATTATCAAAGATGATACTAGCGAGTGTCTGTGAATCAGCTTCAATGATATTAATACTTTCCCAGTCAATTGGAGCACGGTCTTCTCTGTTGGTTCCGGAGTACATTATGAATATTGAGTTTTTGTACTTCAGTGCAAGACCCGACGCACCCGATTCAACGTCATAATAAGCTGCTTCTAAACTGAAACCGTATCGAGTATATTCCTTTGCGATATAGGGCATCGTGGCATCTGTCTTAAAGTCATTCTCAACTTTGATTAGTTCATCTTTTGACAATACTATGAATTGATCTTGTGAACTCTTCTGTGTGTTCTTTATGATCTCCGCTTCGTTTTTGTAGGCCAGTAACGATCCGATTAACATTTGGTGAATGAGTGTATTGTCCATTGAAAACACCTCATCTTCTATTCATACTATTATATCACATTAAAAAGACCCTCTCTTTTAGGAGAAAGTCTTATGATTATAATTACTGTTGTGCTTGTTCTTCTAAGTAATCTGCATTGTCAACGGTCTAGAAAAAAGGAACGTCAACTTGAAGTACCATTGAAATTAATTGAGATGTTGTCCATATTAAAGTTCGTGAACTATGTGATGACCATCTTCAATTAAAATTGTAAGATGACCTACAATACCTCACCATTACTTGCGATTACTTCTTTATACCAGTTAAACGACTTCTTCTTAGAACGCTTTAAAGTACCCTTACCAGCATTATCTCGGTCTACATAGATAAATCCATCTCTCTTATCCATTTCACCCGTACCGAAGCTTACAAGGTCAATACAGCCCCATGGCGTATAACCCATCAGGTCAACTCCATCAATTTCAACGGCTTTCTTCATTTCCACGATATGCTTTCTTAAATAATCAATACGATAGTCATCATCGATGCTACCATCTTTCTTAACTTCATCATGAGCACCAAAGCCATTCTCCACAATGAAAAGTGGTTTATTGTATCGCTCATACACTGAGTTAAGAACATATCTCAATCCAACAGGATCAACTGGCCATCCCCAATCACTTGATTTAATGTGAGGGTTTTGTTGGAAAAAGACACCTGGACTTACTTCCATACCATGTTCATGCTTCTCAGCCGATACCGCAAAGGACATATAATATGAGAAACCAATGTAATCCACTTTTCCTTCTTT
>JAAYNU010000050.1 GCA_012520695.1 Erysipelothrix sp. | reverse complement strand
CACCCACAACCCGTACATTACTCAACAATACATCTGCCACAACGTCTTCTCGATAGCCCGAGCGCACAAAGCTCACATCCACATAATGACCGCGTGATAATGTATTCCCTGCCGATGCCACATTATCTGCTTTCATTGAGAAGAGACTTTGATCATCATTCAATAGAAGTAAGGGCATATCATGAACAAATGACTCCTCTTCCAAACTGTTCATTGAGATCGCATTGCCTGGATAAATTGTATGGTTCAATGCTACATAGCGCCCCACCAAAGCTTCCTTCTCAACAATCATCGACTCGTTCAGTAAGTGACGACTCACCTTATACTCCGAAAGATCATCTTCAGTGATTTGGTGTCTTTGTTCAAAGACCTTATTGGGTCCATAGACCAATACCCCACCCACGCGATAGCGCGTCAGTGCTTCAACTAATACATACACAAAAATAATCGATAATACAGTTCCTACAATTCTTTGATAGTTTTTAGACATTTATCGTCGCTCCTCAATCATTGTTTCTTCAAAAATTAATACATAGTCTCGTTTTGATGATCCAACGACTCTATAAGACAGTAATCGCGGGAACTGGTGTTCATTCACTAAACTAATCGTGTATGTAAGATGCTTAGGCGCAAGTTCTCTGAATACCTCTTTAAACTCTCGATCAAAATCCTTCGAAACCATCGCTCTTTGGAGCGCCTTATGATAGGCATGATTGACACTCAACCGCGTATGAAGAAATTCAATGGACGTTAAACTCCCCACAAACGCTAAAACCGCAATCACCCACACAGTAAACACAAAGTATGCACCTTTCATATCTCACCTCACAGCCTTAATTATGTGTACGAGTCGCTTAATCCTAAACATATTTATGGTATAATAAACACATGAAAAAAATACTAATCCTAATCGCGCTTCTCCTCTTAGTGGGTTGCAGCGAAAAAAAAGAAGATGTGCTCTACAAAGAGTCCACTACTGAAAGTGGCTTCGATACAAAAATTGATTTAATCGCAAGCGTTGAATCGCAATCTGAGTTTGATACGTACTTCAAGATCGTCAAAGAAGAGTTCTGGCGCTATCACCAAATGTTTGATAAGTACAACGACTACGATGGCATCAACAACATAAAAACGATCAACGACAATGCTGGCATTAAGCCAATCGTAGTTGATCCAATTACGATAGAAATGTTGCTCCTGGCAAAGGAATACACCGAACTATCCGATGGATACTTTGACATTACCTTTGGTTCTGTTCTTGAAATATGGCACGATTATCGTGAAGAAGGTGAACTTCTAAACGCAGACGGTAAACCCGGAAGAGTTCCCGATATGGCAGTGCTTGAAGAAGCAAAACAATACACAGGCTGGCAGTTTGTGGAGATTGATGAAACAAACAATACTGTTTATCTTACCAATCCACGTACTAAACTTGATGTTGGTGCAATCGCCAAAGGATATGCTACGGAACTCGTAGCACTAACACTTGAAGAACAAGGCCTAAAACACGCGATCGTTAGTGGTGGTGGAAACATTCGTACCATCGGCACTAAGCTCAGTGGAACACCGTGGTCAATTGGTGTTGAAGAACCATCAGACTTCCCAATGGGATCCAGTGTTGATGTCTTCACATTCCCAAGTGATATGTCCGTTGTTACATCGGGTGATTACCAACGTTACTACCTCGTAGAGAACCAGAAACGTATGTCACACCTTATTAACCCGCACACACTGATGCCAGAAGATATCTTCAAGTCAGTTACCATCTTCACACCCAACTCATCTCAAGCAGATGCACTATCAACAGCAGTCTACATGATGACGTATGAAGAAGCACTTGAATTCAAAGATCGTTACAATGAACAATACCCTGATCAAGCATTTGAAATCCTATGGATTTCAGATACTGAAACAGAGTGGACCGAGTCAAAAGGATACTATATCAAGATGACACCCGACCTCCACAGTAAGAGTAAAAATTATCCAAATCCTTAGAGTGATCATACGATCACTCTATTTTTATAATAAAAAAGGCATCCCTATTAAAGGATGCCCCCAATCAAGACTAAGACTGAATAAACAGCCATAATCATGATAAAGTTTTTAATGATGAATTTAAAGGATACATGTTTTACCAAATCCTTTTTGAACAGCGCAACATTCGCCCATACCTTCGGCATCACAAGCAGTGTTAGAATCGCAATCAACGGTACAAGACCTAAGACTGATGATAATACAACACTTGCAAACACGAGTAGGTATAAAGCATACATTAACTTAACCGATACAGCTTGTCCTAAATAATAGGGCAATGTGTAGCGCTTAACCAAGACATCCTTTTCAATATCGCAGGTGTTATTTGCGAGCATGATGGATGATGTGAGTAATGTAGGAACCATGAATACCAGAACGAACTGTAGCAGGCT
>JAAYNU010000049.1 GCA_012520695.1 Erysipelothrix sp. | reverse complement strand
CTAACTTGCGCAAGCACAGCACTCACTTCATTAAATGGTTTCGAGAACAACATTGAATACGAAATGAAACTCATCAAGAAACCAACCGATAAGCCATATTTTTGAACAACGAATGCGCCACTAAGCCCCATTAAGAGATACGAAATGTTATTCACAACACGCGTTGTAGGATTCGTAATCGCAGAAATAAACTGAGCACGACCACCCACTTCAACTAAATCATCATTCAAAGCCACAAACTCTTTACGCAAATCATCATGATATGAATACGACAAGACCAATTCATGATTATCAACCAAGGAAGAAACAGACTCCCTTAAATTCCCCGCAATGACTTGCTGGGACCTGAATAAACGCATTGAGTGCTTTGATACCCAAGACGATGTAAGAAACACCAAGGGAACCAAACCAATCACAATAAGACTCATCAAGACTGAAATTGACAACATGAAGCCAAGCGCAATCACAACCACGAAGACACCACCCAAGAATTGAGTTAAGAATTGATACAATCCATCAAGAATGTATTCACCATCAGAGGCAAACACATTACCCAACGACCCTTTGGAACTGCTGTCCAAATAGCCAAGCGAAACTTCATTCAAATGCGTATGAACATCATTTCTAATATCCTTCACCACCGAAACCGATACACGATTTGATACAAGTGAAGAAATACTCGTAAACACAAAACTTAGAATATACATAAATAATGCAAGGGATAAATTATACGATACCCCCATAAAATTAACCGTATTTACACCCACCATAAAATCAATCGCACGACCTAAATAGAACGGCGTAAGAATTAAACACAAACTCGCGACAAAGGAAGCAACAGCAGCTAAGATTAAACTCAAAGTATGTTTTTTCATGATGCGTCCTCCGATTGAAGTTCATGAACCTCACGGTAAAGAGACGAAGACTCTAGAAGCGTCTCATGCGTTCCCACATCAACGATCTCCCCTTTATCCACAACATAGATGCGATCCATCTCAACCACTGCTTGAGTACGTTGAGATATCACAATCTGAGTGACATCCGCATACGATTCACGCATCGCTTGCCTCAAACGAGATCCCGTCAACATATCAAGAGCAGAGAATGAATCATCAAACACAATAAGACCAAACGGTTTCGCAAGCGCACGCGCAATTGAAATACGCTGACGCTGACCCCCAGAGAAATTTCGCCCCCTTGAGTAAACAGGAGCATCCAATCCTTTAGAAACAATGTCGCTCCCCTGCGCAAGTCCCAAGAGAAGATCCGCATCACCCGAATGATCCATTAAGACATTGGACTCAAGTGAACCTTCTAGAAACTGCGGAGACTGCGCAACGTAGGCAATACGAGAGCGCAAGGACTCTAAGGATATTGAATCAATTGATTGATTGTTGATACTAATCATTCCATCACTCACATCATAGAAACGCATTAATAGACGAAGGATTGTGGATTTACCACTCCCCGTTAATCCAATAAATCCAACCTTCATCCCTGCTTCAATGTCGACATTTAAATGATTCAACACACGTCGCTTCTCACCAGGATAGGAAAATGAAACATTATCAAACGATACTGATAAAGGACCTTCTTCAAGTACCTTAGTACCTTTATCATCCAGTGTAGAATTGATAGCCAAGATTTCTCTAATTCTTACTGAAGATACTGCCCCTCGAGAAAAGATCATTACAAGGTTCATAAATACAATTAAAGTTAATACAAGTTGAGTACAATAATTAATCAGTGCTACCATTTGACCCTGACTCATGGAACCCGCATTAATTTCTACGGCTCCTAAATAGACAAGTAATACCAGAACACCATTCATCAGAAGCGTTGTGAACGGGTTTGAGAGCGAGGCCACAACACCAACCTTGCGCTGATTATGAGCTAAGGTATCATTCATTGTTTTAAATATTTCTTCTTCATAATCTTCTCGAGAAAATGCGCGCACAATCTGTGCACCATCTAAGAGACTCTTTGATTTCAAAGACAAAGTATCAAGACTCTTCTGAGCACGCTTATGATAATTCATCGATAGATACATAAACAATACAATCACGGTCACAAAAAGTGGTACGAAATAAAACAGTACTTTCGCAAGTTGCGGACTCAATTGATACAAGGCAAAGAGACTCCCAATCAAAATCATCGGTGCTCGAACCGCAAGACGAATCGTACGCGCGATCATATCCTGAATCGCATTCACATCAACACTCATTCGGTTTGCGAGTGTACTCTCAGAAAACAATCCATACTCCGCCATGGAGAAACTTGATATCTTATCAAAGAGCGCAAGGCGAATACGCCCCCCAATTCGCTGGGATATTACCGATGCCAAATATTGACACGTAATGGATGCGATGTAGCCTGAGAGTGTTAGCACCAACATCCACCCAACCATGCGATAAACAACGGATTGGTTTCCTAAAATAATACCGTCATCAATCAAGACAACCATGAGAAGCGGAAGAATCAATTCAAACACAGCTTCCAAGAACTTAAAAAATACAGCCACAAGAGATTTAAATTTATATCCTTTAAAGTAAATTGCCATAAAACACCTCGCCCAATCTGTTCCTATTTTACCACCATCACCACACTAATACAAAAGCCTACCGGCATAAATCCGATAGGCCATATTATTCATTTACCAGCTTCCGCCGCCACCGCCGCCGAAACCACCGCCAGAGAAGCCGCCTCCGCCGCCTCCACCACCGAATGTTCCACCGCCACCTGTTGAACCTTTAGGTGCTGGAACCGAAACCATGGACGAAGATAGAGTACTCATTGAACGATTCAAGGAGCTCCATAAGAGATACGATGAGAAGTTCGGATTCGTTCCCACATACCATTCAGGTTGCGGAATCGCAATTGATTCAAACTTCTTAGACCACACATCTGTAACACCCAATACATAAGCATAAGGCAAGATATCGTAGAATATTTCAGGTGTCTCTTCAGCAAGCGCAACTAAGCGATCATGCTCAGCAACCTCGATGAAATTACGAAGACCTAAAATCTGACCAATCCAAATTGTTCCCTGTTCTGTTCGTTTACCCGTATTCGCTGCTGAGAATACCGCAACCAAATAAAGAGCAATCATCACAAAGAGAGAGGGTGTTATCACACCCGATGGCATAAATGCAGTCAAGATCATACTTGCTGCTACCACAATTAAAACTAATAGTAAGGAATTACCAACACGCTGCGATGTCTTATGAACACGATCATACGCAACCAAAAACGATCCCCCAATAGTAATCACAATAAAGACACCAAAGGCAATAAAGAAGAAGAGTCCCTTGTCCGTTGGATTACCACTGACAGCATAGGCACTCGCCGCAAAATAGAACGCCGGTACTAAAGGAGCAATGATACTCATGAGCACCTTCATAAACGAAGCAGTTCGATTAAAGACTCTTAATTCAGGGTCTGAAGTGAATCGCTTTGGAATGCCATTTATTGCGTGACTTACAGTTGCCGCAAATTTTTGTTCCAATTCTTTCGTAGTAACTTCATCACGGCCTTTGAAGAGAGCTAAGAATACTCTTCGTTCTTCTGTAGGGCGCGATTCCGGTAAGTCTTTTAGTTTTGCGAGTTTGATGACATCTTTATCCAGTTCTTCGATTGTGAGGAATCCCTGGGATGCCCAGTAAATAATAAGTGATGTAATGTCCTTTTGTAGAACCATGCCACGATATACGTATCCAATTTCAGCAGATGATAATCCTTCAGGTGCTGTGAATTCTACGGATTCTGTAATCAATGGGTCGCGTCCAAACTTCATAAAAACGAATGCGACTATTGCTGCTACAAGAGCACCAAAGCCCAATGCCTGAACTCGGTAGTCGATATTAGGGAATGTGAAGTAATCGTTGGGTAATGGTATTTCAACCGTTAGGCCACCATTACGAATTTCTTCATTGAAGACGCCCTTAATCGTATTACCACTGCGTTGAAATGGTACTTCAGATCCGCTGGGTGAGTATAAATAGATTTCATCACCAAATGCTTTTGGCATTTCAATTGAGAACGTTGTTTTCTTAATTGGGAATTCCCATTCTTTACCGACAATATTGTAGTAAACCATTTGAAGACCGTCTAAATCTAAATCACGTGTATTCAAGGTATAGGCATATTCATATTGAACGGGTCCAATTAACTCCTCGTATTCGTTTCCAAATCGTAAGGTAACGCCGTCTCGATTCTCTGTTTTCTTAAGATCATGATTATCCCTAACAATGATATCTGTTACGGGGAAGTAATATGTCTTATCCTTGCCGTTGATTGTTACGTCATGACGTTGGGGCAAGGTAACATAAATACCGCGTCGATAATCTGAGAAGGTAACATCAAGGATTGTTTTCACATCGATGGTTCCATCTTCGTTAACGACGATATTTACATTCATTTCGTCTGCGACTGTACTCTCATCAAAAGCACTCACAGGCATAACGAAAAGTGTTCCAATGAGTATTGTACATAAGACTGCTAATAGTTTTTTCATAAACACAACTCCTTTATAAAAAAGAGGGGCATTGCCCCTCATCTCATTAAAATGATACTTTAACTGCTTCTCGTTCAACTTCGCTGTCCACTTCGAATAATGGTTTACGAAGGAACCCAAACATATTTGCGACAATATTTGAAGGAAAAACTTCTCTCTTCGTATTGTATTGTCGAACGGATCCATTATAGTACTTACGAGACTGAGCAATCTCAGTTTCAATTGTTTGAAGTTGGTTTTGAAGATCCATAAAGTTCGTATTTGCTTTTAGATCTGGATATGCTTCAGTAAGAGCAAACAAACGACCCATGACTTGGCCAAGTTCGCCTTCAGCTTCAATGCGAGCATCATCAGAAGATGCATTTGCTGCTTTGTTACGAGCATTGATTACTGCATCAAGAGTTTCTGATTCATGCTTAGCGTAACCTTTTACGGTTTCAACTAAGTTCGGGATCAGGTCATAACGTTTTTTCATGTAAACGTCCATTGTTGAGAAAGCTTCTTCAACACGATTACGTAAACTTACTAAACCGTTATAAACACTAACACCAAACAATAAGATTAATACAACTACAACTGCTAAACCGATTAAGAATTGCATAATGTACACCTCCATGTGTTAACTAAATAGTACACCGTGTGCTGTGTAAAGTCAATCACACTACACGATAGCGTAAAATGGGTGTGGGAATAGAAAAAGAGATTTATCCTGT
>JAAYNU010000048.1 GCA_012520695.1 Erysipelothrix sp. | reverse complement strand
GTTTCACCCGATCCATCAAGACCAATACATAATGTAGCCTTAAGCATCGATACATCTAAGAAATCAGCACCACTCAGCCCCGTCTCCTCTTCAACAGTAAACACGCACTCAAGTGCAGGATGAGCATCCCCTTCATCAAGAATAGCGAGCATGTAAGCAACACCTGCGCCATCATCAGCACCCAGCGTTGTATTATCAGCATAAAGAATGCCATCTTTCTCAATCAATTTAATGGGATCAGTTTCAAAATTATGATCTGAATCCTTGTTTTTCTCCGCAACCATATCAAGGTGCGATTGTAGCATCACAACCGGGAGATCTTCGTATCCCTTACTTGCATCTTTAAATACAATAACATTCTTCATTTCATCTTGAATATAACGCAGACCCCTTGCCTTCGCAAAGTCCACAACATAGTTACTGACTGCTTCTTCGTTAAATGAAGCACGAGGAATTTCAGAAATTTCTTTGAAATACTTTAATACGATTGATTCTGTCATAAAATACCTTCTTTCTCACTAAATCATATCATATTACTTTAAGTTATGTATAATATTAAGTAGAATATGTCTATAAATCAAGGGAGAACACACAATGAAAAAATTCGCACACGAATTTAAAGAATTCGCAATAAAAGGAAATGCCATTCAACTCGCAGTTGGAGTCGTAATTGGATCTGCATTCGGAGCCATCGTATCATCACTCGTTGCTGATATCATTACACCACTGATTAGTTTAATCACAGGAGCAGTCAGCTTTTCAGAACTAGCATGGACACTTCCAGGAGAACAAGGCGTTGTCTTAACGTATGGTAACTTCCTACAAGCATCAATCGACTTCCTAATTACGGCATTCGCAATCTTCATGATGGTAAGAGCACTCAATAAACTTACTAAGAAAAAAGAAGCAGAACCCGTCGCTCCTGCAGCACCAACAGCAGACATCGTACTTCTAGAAGAAATCTTAGAAGAACTCAAGAAAAACAACTAACCCTGAAAAATCAGGGTTTTTTAATGCCAAAATGAAAAAAACCGCTTTCGCGGCTTAAAGTGTTATATCAGCAATATGCTTCGGTTGACGACTCTTAACAGGAGGAAACTCCATGTAGGAATCACCATAGGCTTGCCTGCAATAGGCATCCGAGTTATTTGGCACTGGAATCATGTGACCTTCAAAATTTATGCGCTTAAACGGAAGAATGTCCTCTTTAAGGTGACGATCATCCTTAAAACCATCATAGATCCAGTTCGGTTGAACACCCACATACTTCGAATCACGATACTTGATTGCATTGTTGCGACCGATATTACGGTTTATTTTCTTGAGTCTTGCTGCTTTAAATCCTAATACGTCCAGTGGAATTAGAATCGCACTCAGTAACATTGATTTGAATCGTGTTAATTGTTGTTGCTTAGGCTCAGGGCTGATTGCATCAACGATGAAGACATCAAGAAATAATCCATCCCCCTCACAGCGATTTTTAAGAAGAAAATTCTTCTCGACAACGCGCGTTCCACCAATCCGAAACTTCATCTCACAAATCGTTGCGTTGTAAAGATCCTCGGTTTCACCACAATGGTAATAGAACGGTTCTTCAATCTCAGTTGGAAGAATCGCAAGCAACTTATCATAGTTCTCATAATCCATCATAAGATCAATGTCATCATCCCACGGAATAAATCCGCCATGACGCACCGCCCCTAATACCGTACCGTAAGCCAAACCATATTCAATGTTATGCTTTGTACAAATACGATCAAATTCTAAGAGGATTTCTAATAATTTTTCATGGACCTCATGTAAATATACATTCGATCCATCTTTATTTTCTTTAATTACATACTGTTCACTCATATAAACTCCTTTAAGTCAATGTACCCATCATACACCAAAGCATAAAAAAATAACACCCATTATATGCGGGTGTTATTAATATTATAGCTTATTTATATTAAAGCCATAATGGTTCTCCCAAACCAAATCCACCATGTCCATAAGATTCATCACGTCTAAGGACAAATACATTATACGAGTTTGAGAGAGACAATGCAAGGCTTCTGTGAAATGTAGGTGATATACGCCCTAATCTATGGCGATTCTTCAGGTGGAGCCACCGGATCACAATTCGACCCATTTCCAGAACTAATCGTTACCCAAATCTTTGAATTCATCGGCACAAACTGATCATCATGCGATGCTTCAATCACAATACCCTTAGGCTCACAACTGTTTCTATGTTGCGCAACATACGTTATCTTGGCACCTTTAGATTCAAAAGTATCGAAGAAGTACGACTGTAATGAACCTTCATCTTTTCCGACGAGTCCTTGAATGTATGGTTTCCCGATTGAGTAATATACTCTTAATGAGAATCCATCACTATCCGTGACATTAGTACCCGCAGCACTTGATTGACTGATAAATCCACCATAAGGAACCGAATCAGAATACAATTCTAATGGCGTTACTGACACACCATTCGCATTCACTGTTTCAAAGGTATTCTTATTTGAACCACTGTAGTTAGGAACGATCATAGCCTTCCCTTTAGAAACCACAAAGGTAATGATATCATCCACACCCACAAGTTCATCCTTGGAAATGGACTGAGAAATAATCAATCCCGCTTCAATGGTATCAGAATGCGCCTCTTCATACACAAATGGTTTCAAGAACTTACTTGTACTGTGCCATGTTTCGACATCACCCTGAGTTTTTGATTTGAAATCAAGCACTTTGATGTTTTTCTCAATGACCTCTTCACCTTTAGAGATGAAGATCGTACCCGCATCTTTGCGCTTAAAGTTCTCAGGCAAAAGATCCTTATCCAGTAACTCAACGCGAATAAACTTACCATTCTCAACTTCTGAATCATAAACAGTATTTACCTTTAAGCCTGAAATGTGATTTGATTCAATCCAAGCATAAATCTCTTCTTGACTCATATCATTGAAATCAGTTAAACCAACAACTTCATCAGGATCAGCACCCTTAGAAAGCGTCAAACGCAAAGTGCTTCCCTTTTTAACGCGCTTACCAGCAACTGTTTCTTGTTCCACAACGACATTGGTATCAATATCATTAGAGAACACAGCTTCTGTTTCAACCACAACACGATTATCATTAGCCCATGCACGAACC
>JAAYNU010000047.1 GCA_012520695.1 Erysipelothrix sp. | reverse complement strand
GTCCAACTGCAATCCTTGAAATTCATACACTGCATGTTTTTTCCCTTTAGCACGCTCCGTTACAGCCTTAATACGAGCCATAAGCTCCTTAGGAGAAAAAGGTTTGGTGACATAATCATCAATCCCTAATTCAAAGCCCATCAATTTATCGAATTCCTCTTGTCGAGCAGATAACATGATAATAGGAACATCTTTAATTTTCTTAATTTCACGACACGCTGAATAACCATCAAGGTTTGGCATCATGATATCCAGTACAACTACATCATAATCCGTTTCACGAATCATGTCGATCGCAACTTGGCCATCTTCAGCCTCATCACACTCCAACCCCGATGCTTTCGCATACTCTTTAACGACATCGCGAATCTTTCGCTCATCATCAACAATTAAAAACTTACTCATACAATCATCCTCTCACTTATCAAATACATGAAAATCTTGAATAATCAATGATCCCTCATCGCGCATGGTTCCCTTAACCAAAACAAGATCGCCCACAGCGAGTGCTTGCGCTAAGCGTTCATACACATTGGGAAACATCACTAAATCTAATGAACCCGTATCATCTGAAACATTTAAGAAAGCCATCTGTTTACCATTCTTGGCACGATGTAACTTAATACGATCCAGCATCGCAATAATACGATAGACTTTCTCGCCCTTAGTAATGTTAATCAAACTATCCGTTTGATGTTTGTTCTTTAAATGAACTGCAGGATGGTCTGAGAAATAGAATCCCAAGACCGCATATTCATCTTGTAATTGCTGGCGCTCATTATCATCAACCTGAGTAAACAAAGGTTCACTCACAAGGCTCGAATCAAGACTAATTCGCCCATCCTTTTGAACAGAAATGATATTCGCATAACGAATTGCCTCATCCAGTGACGCTAATGCACTGAGACGATTGAAGCCAAAGTAGTCAAAAGCCCCTGCTTGAATTAAACTCTTGAAGTGATTCTGTTTGAGTCCCACAAGGGTTAAACGCGCAATCGCATCATAAAATGATTGATATGCACCGTTCTCATCGCGTTCCTTAATAATGACTAGACTTATCGTATCACTAATACCCTTGATTATTGTGAAAGGTATACGAATTTTGAGACCCTCTAAAGTATAGTGGTTATAAGAACGCTCTAAGTTTGGACTCATCAGTAAAATACCGCGCTTACGACACTCATCAAGATACTGTGCTGTCTTACCATCACTTCCGATGACGGAAGTTAATAGATATGTATAGAAAAGATACGGATGATTTGCTTTAAGATATGCCATTTGATAGGCGATCATCGCATAAGCAACCGAGTGGGATTTATTGAATCCATAGTTTGCAAAGCGCTCAACTAGATTAAAGAGTTCATGCGACAAGGCTTCGTCATAGCCTTGTGCCTGAGCACCCTCAATAAACTCTTTCTTAAGTCCCGAAAGCTCCTTCGCATCCTTTTTACTCATCGCTTTACGAAGAATATCCGCACGCGCAAGAGAAAAACCAGCCATGCGCTGTGCTACAAGCATGATCTGTTCTTGGTAAATAAGAATTCCATTGGTATCCTTAGTCAGTTCTTCCAAATCTTTATGAAGATACTTCACTTGATTCGGATTGGCTCTGTTCTTTAAATACTCTGGAATATTCTCCATAGGACCCGGTCGATACAAAGCAATCGTATCCACGATGTCCATGAAACGATTCGGTTTCATCTTAACGAGTAATTGCGTCATACCTTCTGATTCCAATTGGAACAGTCCCACTGTTTGACCCTTCGCAATTAAATCAAAGGTTGCCTTATCATCATAAGGAATGTCATTAATTGAGAAATCAGGAATCTGATGAGATATATTATCAATGATGCTGAGATTTCTTAAGCCCAAGAAGTCGATTTTAATCAATCCAATGCGCTCAATGTTCACCATATCATATTGAATGGAAGATGCTCCATCACTCAGGCGCATCAAAGGCACCACTTCAACGAGAGGTAAAGAACTAAGGACAATTCCCGCCGCATGAATGGATACGTGGCGCGGTAGCCCCTCAATGCGCTGTGAGAGTTCAAAACAACGTTTTAAGAGATCATTTCCATCAACCATCGCCCTGAAACGCGTTTGTGTTTGATAGTTAGTCCCTAAGTCCGCACTTGGATTAATGAGCTTACTTGCTGCATCAACCGTACGAATGGGAATTTGAAGTACGCGCCCCACATCTCTGAATGCTTGTCGTGCACGCATGGTACCGTAAGTCACAATATGCGCAACGCGCTCATCACCGTATTTCTCTCGAACGTAATCAATTACGAATTGACGTTTATCATCCGGGAAATCAATATCAATATCCGGCATTGAAATACGTTCAGGGTTTAAGAATCGCTCGAAAAGTAAATCAAATTCTATCGGATCCACTTCAGTAATACCCAGCGCATACGCTACAAGACTTCCAGCCGAACTACCACGCCCTGGACCCACATAAACCTTATTGCGTTTCGCATAGCGAATGACATCATACACAATTAAGAAATAATCATGGAAATCCATATCATTGATAACTGAGAGTTCATAATCAAGTCGTTTAGTATATATATCACTCACATTATCATTCAATCTACGACTCAAACCAAAGTGCGCGAGTTCACTCAAATAGACCTTATTCGATACAGGGTGCGTTGATGGGAATACGGGTAACTTTGTGGTCAATGCTAATAAATCAACTTGGCTTGATCCCGCAATTTTATCCGTCACAGAAAGTAAATCATTTGTGTATAGTTCTTCTAATTCTTTTGGATTATAAAAATAACGATTCGGAGCTGAGACTAGGGTCTTATCTTCAAGATAGGTTCCCTTTTCTACTGCCGATAGTACGCGGTGTGCTACATCGTCTGTTTCTAGTTCATAATATACTTTTGAGAGTGCGACTGATGAAATATCATTCAGACCTGCGATATCAATCAGCTTCGCATTCATTGTTTTAAAGTACGATGACTCTTGATGAGAGATTCCAATGAGAAATTCTGGATCAAATGATTTTAATAGTTGGATAACATCCACAATGCCTTCCCAGTCTTCCTTTAGTAGTTTCGCTTCAAAGGGTCCGTTCTCCGAGAACGCAATAAAATAACAATCCTGAGATAATCCAAATTCAAGTGACACACTGGATGATTCGTTGAGCTCTAAAGACACTTTCATTAAGTGTTTGAATCCTTCATTGTTTTTAGCAATTAAAAGGCTGTTGAAGAGTTCGTCTTCGTGCTTGAACGTCACTTCCATACCAAAAATAGGTTTGATTCCCTGTTTTTGTGCTTCTAATTGAAATTCAAGGGCGCCATGGAGCACATGATAATCACTGAGAGCGACTGCACCAAATCCCATACGCTTGGCGTGCGAGACCATATCTTTGAGATTCATAGTACCCTTTAGTAAGGAATACGAAGAACGAACCAATAAATGCGTTGCCATAAGACCCACACCCTCTCTTCTTAACTCTATTATACATGAAAAAACATCACTTCGTGAGTGATGTTTCCTTTAGTTTTTCAATGAGTTCTTGCATTGTTTCAGGAGTAAGTCCTTTTACCCCTGAAGCGAGGCGATGTCCCCCACCATTGTATTCAAGTGCGAGATCAGAAATGGTATGTGTACGCGAACGTAATGAGCCATTAAAGGCACCTGTTTCATCTTGGGTAAATAGTGCCCAGATGTTGTATTCATTGATTCCTGCCATCATGTTCACAAATATTTTTGCTTCACGATCAAGGATATTCAATTCATCAAGAATGGATTGATCAATGATTGCGTAAGCAAGAGCACCCGTGAATTGCACTTCATTTTGAAGGCGACGGCGTAATTGCCATGTTTTCACATCCTGTGAGAACATCGCAGCATTCAGAGCTGAGATATTCGCACCACATTCAAGTAAGTGAGCGGCTGTGAAAAATGTTTTTGATGTTGTGTTTTCAATTGTGAACTTTTGAGTATCCGTCAAAATTCCCGACAACAAGATATCTGCATTATGAGGTGTGATTTCAAAACCACAGTCTAACAGTAAATCCGTTACAATTTCACATGCACTTCCGCGGCTTGTATCCACGATTTGAAGATCACCGTATTTATCCACTTCAGGATGATGATCAATTTTAATGATCTTATCACCCTCCAGGAATCGTTGGTCTTCAACGCGTTCTTGAGTCGCACTGTCAGTTACGATCGCGAGAAATGTTCCGAGGTCTTCAACAACGTCCATCGTATCGTAAATTGAGAAGTTATGGCCGTTATCACCCATAAGATACACTGTTTTCTCAGGATATCTGTTGCGTAATGCTAAAACCATTCCTAATTGTGACCCCAGTGCATCACCATCTGGATTCAGATGGCGAAAGACTGCGATGGTATCGTATGATTCAACTAGTTCAACGAATTGTTTACTGAGCATTATGAATCCTGAATGCATCACTTGCGATTACGAGCTCTTCATTTGTAGGAATTACGAATACTTTAACTTCTGAAGCATCAGTACTGAGTGTTGCTTCTTTACCATGAATGGCACTGTTTAGTTCTTTATCGTAGTCAAGTTTAAGTCCTTCAGCAAGAAGATCAAGAACCGCTCCACGAACACCATCATCGTTTTCTCCAAGACCAGCAGTAAATACAAGAGCATCAACGCCACCCAATTGTAGTACGTATCCACCAACAACTTGAAGTATGCGTTGTGCATAGATTGCGCGAGTTAGGATTGCGCGTTCGTTTCCTTCAGCAATTGCGTTTTCAATGTCACGAGCATCAGATGAAATACCTGAAACTCCTAACATTCCTGATTTCTTGTTGTAAATATCAACGATTTCCTCTGCAGTTTTATCAAGTTTACGCATGAGGTATGTAATGATCGCTGGATCAATATCCCCTGTACGCGTTCCCATCATAACACCAGCAAGTGGTGTCATTCCCATTGAAGTGTTAATGCATTTTCCGTCTTTAACAGCCGTAATTGATGCACCGTTTCCAAGGTGTAATGTAATAACTTTTGAATTTTCTTTGTTATCGAGTAATTCGATTGCGCGTTTCGCAACGAACTCATGTGAAATTCCGTGCATACCGTAGCGACGCACTGATAAATCAGTGTAGTACTCATATGGTAAGCCGTAAATAAAGACTTCGGGTTCCATCGTTTGGTGGAATGCTGTATCAAATGCGAAAATGTGTGTAGCATCTGGAAGTGCCGTTTTAAATGCGCGGTATCCAATAAGGTTTGCTGGGTTGTGAAGTGGTGCTAAGTCTGAAAGTTCTTCAACTTTTGCGACTGCATCTTCAGTAATTAGTACGGATTCTGAGAAGTACTCTCCCCCGTGAACAACACGGTGTCCTGCACCGACGATTTCGTCAAGTGAAGCAACAATGTTCTTTTCAATCAATGCGTCTAACACAAGTTGTGCTGCAACTGAATGATTTGGAATGTCTAAGACAACTTTGTCTTTGTTTCCGTTGTATTTGATTGTGAAGACTCCGTCGTTAAGACCGATTCTTTCTACGATCCCATCAGCAATCACTTGTGCTTCTGGCATTTCCAATAATTGAAACTTCAATGAACTACTTCCTGCGTTTACCGCTAATATTTTACTCATAATTTCCTCCTGATTTATAATTGTTTAAAATTGCATTGACCTTTGATTCATTCAACCCATCGAGTTCAGCGATTAATTGATCCAATCGAAGATTTTCTTCGTAGTCTTCCAGTGCTTTCGTGGTTTTCGAAACATTATCATGGGCAGCTGCTCTTGAAATTGATAATAAATCCGCAATTTCTTGGTAACTGAAATCTTCATGATAATAATACTGGAACACTTCTTTTTGGCGTGGTGTCAATAAACTGCTGTAGAGATCAAACAAGCGATTCAATCGCAGTGCTTTCTCAAAGCTCATGACAAGCCCACTAAAGTATAGAGATACGATTCAATATCGAAAGGTTTTAAATCTTCTATGCCTTCGCCCAAACCAATATAGCTTACTTTAATTCCCAATTCATCCTTTATGCTTAGAAGGACACCACCTTTAGGGGATCCATCAAGTTTTGTGACGATGAGTGAGTCCACATGGGCCACTTCAGTGAACGCCCCTGCCTGAATGAGACCATTTTGACCGGTGTTCCCGTCAATGACTAAGTAGGTCTGATCAATTTGTCCCGCTTCTTTTTCAAGAACGCGCTTCATTTTTTC
>JAAYNU010000046.1 GCA_012520695.1 Erysipelothrix sp. | reverse complement strand
TTCTACGAAGCGAAGCGCGACAACGGTATTGATTTAACATCACTTACTGAAAAAGAAATGCGTCGTTTACGTCAAGATATTCAAATCATTTTCCAAGATCCTTATTCATCACTTGATCCTCGTTTAACAGTTGGTCAAATTATCGGTGAAGGACTTCTTGCTCACGGTGTGTTCAAAAAAGCTAATACCGATGAATATAATGCATATATCATTGATATCATGGAGAAATGTGGACTTAATGCGGATATGATTTATCGTTATCCACACCAATTCTCAGGTGGACAAAGACAACGTATCGGGATTGCTCGTGCATTGGCGATGCAACCACAATTTGTTGTTTGTGATGAGGCTGTTTCTGCTCTTGACGTTTCAATTCAAGCTCAAGTTCTCGAACTTCTTCAAGATCTTAAAGATGACAACAACTTAACATACCTATTCATTACACATGACTTGGGTGTTGTTAAATATATATCAGATCGTATTGGAGTAATGTACTTCGGTCACTTGGTGGAAATGGCACCAGCGCACCAAATCTTCTCTAATCCACAACATCCTTATACTAAGGCATTGTTGGCAGCGATCCCTCGTACCGATGACTCTAAAGCAATTCAAGCACAACTTGATGATTACTATGCTAAAGAGCGTGGGGATGTTAACTATGATGAAATCTTTGATTTCGGCTTCAATGAAACAAGTGAAGTTGATCAAGATTGGTATGAAGTGAGCCCAGAGCACTTCGTTGCATGTCGCTTACTGAATAAATAAACAATAAATTTTGAAAGAGGTATTATTATGAATATATTAGAAGTTAAAAACCTCCATACCTATTTTGATACGCGCCGAGGAACAATCGAAGCCGTTCGTGGAATCACGTTCTCACTTCAAGAGGGCCGTACACTTGGAATAGTTGGGGAAAGTGGTAGTGGTAAGAGCCAGACAGCAATGTCGATCTTACAACTATTTGAACCAAACCAATATATTGCAGATGGTGAAATTTGGTATAACGGAGAAAAGCTCTCTGAATTCAAGGAAGAGCAATTAATGAAAATTCGTGGAAATGATATTTCCATGATTTTCCAAGAGCCAATGACAAGTCTTAACCCTGTGTTTACGGTAGAAAATCAAATCAATGAAGTTTTGATTTTACACCAAAACCTAACGGAAGCAGAAGCATCAAAACGCTCACTTGAAATGCTTAATGCGGTAAAAATACCTAACGCGGAAAACGTTCTTAAACAATATCCGCACCAATTATCGGGTGGTATGAGTCAACGTGTTATGATCGCCATGGCATTAGCATGTCAGCCAAAGATTCTAATTGCGGATGAGCCAACAACTGCGCTTGACGTAATTATCCAAGCTGAAATTCTAAAGCTTATGAACGACCTTAAAAACGAACTTAAAACATCAATCATCTTTATCACTCATGACTTGGGTGTTATTAATGAGATGGCTGATGATGTTATCGTTATGTACGGTGGAAAGATTGTTGAACAAGCTTCAATCAAGCAAATCTTCGATAATCCAAAACACCCTTATACAAAACGTCTTCTCGATGCATACTTACTTACAGACATCATCACTGATGCTGATCTTAAATTGTTAGGTTTAAAAGATAAACGTAAACAAAACGATGAAGTAGATCCATTTGATTTCACATTTAATGAAACAGGAAATGTGGATGAAGATTGGTATGAAGTAGAACCAGGTCACTTTGTGGCTTGCAGATTGAAGTAGTTTATAATGTTTAAACGATTCAAAGAATCATGGAAGAAAAAAGAACGCATTAATGATGATCCCGTCGAATTCGAAAAGGGTGATGTTGCTGCTATTATTATTGCAGCCTTCACTACTTTAGTACCAGTAGTATTACTGATACTTGGGTCAATCTATTTGGTTCTGTATTTAATATTCTTAAGATAGACACTGCGTCTATCTTTTTTTGTTTTGTTTGAGCGAAATACTAGAACTGAATAAATGCTTGTGGTATAATTAGTTAACCGACTAACTAAAGGAGCTTCTATGGACGATAACTTAAGTAAACAATATCACAAATTAACAAGAAAACATCGAAACGTAGTACAAGAATATTTAGACACATTGGGTCTATATATTGGACAACCACGTTTTTTGTTTGAACTTGCTAAAACTCCTGGGATCTCCCAAGGGGAGTTATCAACAAGTTTAAATATTTCAAAAGAAACTGTTTCAGTCACATTGAAAAGACTTGAAACGGGTGATTTTATTGTGCGCAAGCAGTCTGAAAAAGACAAACGAATTAAATTTTTATTTCTCAGTAAAAAAGGGGAAAAGGTCATCGTAGAACTAAGAGAAAACTTCGACCAGATCAATAATTCTATGTTTTCAAGGCTTGATAGCTTACAAAAGGAACACCTTGAAGAATTATTTAGTTTAATGATTAGCGGATTAGAAAAGGGGCTGTAAACTATGAAAATGCTATTAAAATACATGAAAAAAGAGTCGCTCATCGCGGCATTAGGAATTGCTTTTGTTGGTATTGTTGCCCTTATGGAGCTATACCAAATCCAACTTATGGCTCAAATTATAGATGTTGGGATCGCTCAAAGTGATTTCGGCATTATTGTGTCAGTTGGAACAAAGATGGTACTACTCGCAGTAGTAGGTGCCATTGTCGCAATGATGGGACTTTACTTCCCATCAGAAGCATCCAATAACTTCGCACTGAGATTAAGAGAAGATGTCTTTGCGAAAATTCAAACATTCTCACTAAAAAACATGTCGAGCTTCCAAACATCATCGCTTGTAACTCGACTCACCAATGATATTAACTTCTTACAACGAATGGTAATGATGATGTTAAGAATGGCAGTAAGAGCACCTGTGTTCTTAGTAAGTACTGTAATCCTGACATACTTCATCAGTCCACAACTCGCACTTGTAATGTTTATTGCGGTTGTGTTCCTATCAATCGTATTAATGTATGTTATTAAACAAGGATTCCCACGATTCGTAAAACTACAAGAAAAAGTAGATGGAATGAACCAAAAGGTTCAAGAATCACTTTCAAACATCCGCGTGATTAAATCATTCGTTCGTGAAAAGACAGAAGATGTCTCATTCGATGTTGAGAATGAGGATTTATATGAAGCATCAGTTTCAGCTAATATGCTGATGGCAATTATGAACCCTGCTCTTATGACGGCGATTAACTTCGCAACCGTCGTTGTTGTATACATCGCAAGTATTCTGATTGTAGACCAACGCGTCATGAACGTTGGAGATCTTGTTGTAGTTATTTCATACTTAAGATTTACAATGTTCTCAATGATGATGTTAACACACGTCTTAATGATGGTATCTCGATCAAAAGCATCCTTGATTCGTATTCAAGAAGTGCTTGAGACAGATGCAGACATCTCAAACCCAAAAGTACTCACATCCATTCGTGATTCACGCGGAAAGATTGAGTTCAAAAATGTTTCCTTCACTTACTTTGACGGAACACAAAACATCTTAACGGATATCAACTTCACAATTGAACCAGGAGAGCACATTGGTATTATCGGTTCAACCGGTTCTGGTAAAACAACACTGATTAACTTACTTGTTCGACTCATTGATGTTACTGAGGGAGAAATCCTTTTTGATGGCGTTAATATTAAAGATCTTGATCTTAAGGAACTCCGATCCGAATTTGGATTCGTACCGCAAAAGAACGTTCTCTTCACAGGAACGATTGCTGAGAACTTAAGACTCGGTAATGCTGATGCAAGTATGGAACTGCTCGAACGAGCAACCAAAGCAGCATCAATTAATGCGTTCATCCATGAACAAGAACTCGGATACGATGCTCCAATCCAACAAGGTGGGACAAACCTATCCGGTGGACAACGTCAAAGAATGTGTATTGCTCG
>JAAYNU010000045.1 GCA_012520695.1 Erysipelothrix sp. | reverse complement strand
GTTCCAGCGATGGAAAAAGATAAATGCATGGAACTTCAAGAATATCTTATTAATGAAGTTTCTAAAATCAGAGAAAAAAGCCACTAACATTTTGTTAGTGGTTTTCATTAGGTCTGTTTAGCAAATGGATTGTACGGGTTGCTGAAAGCTAAGCGTTGTAAAGTATAAAAGTTGACGTATTTATGGTATTATAAACTTAGTTACAATAATCACAAATAGTTTAAAGAGGAGGGGGTCCTAGAACATTGTTAGTACCGATTAATATGTAATAAGTATATTAAGAGTGGGTGTATATAAGAAACACCCTAGAGGGGGTAATTTATGAAAACTAAACCTAAATTAGATCTAAAGGTTGTTATATTAAGTGTTAGTCCATTAATTGGATGGTTTGCATTAATACTGAGTTCGCTTGGGGAGTTACCAGAAGACCTTTCTTATATCTTTATCATATTCGCAATTCTATTTAGCTTATTGGTTATTGCTACTTTATGGCCAACTAAGGAATCATCAACCATCGCATTTGTAATATCATTACTGGCATTAATTCCACTCTACATCGAGAGTCAATCTGTATATGGTGATTCTTCGCGTAAGCTATTTCCAGTATTGGCTCTTGTGTTTGTTCTTTTCTACTTATTACTCAACTACTTGAAAGTAAAGAAACTTAAAACAGCAGAGTAAAGTTCAGAACAAATAGAATTTATATAATTTAATTTACGCACCATTCTACGCAAAGGATGGTGCGTTTATGCTATTATAGACATAATATAAGTGAGGTGATCTGTGGATGGAAAGTACTGAAGATTTGATCCTAGATTCCTGTATTATTGCAGGGAAAATATTGATGGAAAACGGAGCAGAGATGCACCGTGTCGAGGATACGATGAATCGAATTCTTGATAAAGAACCCGGTGAAGGCGAAGCGGTGAGTTTTGTGATTCCTACAGGGATCTTTGTGACGACTCGATATGGTAAGAATACAAAAATGAAGCGCATTGTAACTCGAAAACAAAACCTTGAGAAAATCGTTGAGGTTAATAATCCATCGCGGTCTTTTTCGGCGGGTAGTTTGAGTGTTTCTGATTTACATGATCAATTAGTTTATCTTGAGAATCATGACATCGATTTTCCTTTGTGGTTGAAGATTGTTTGTTCAGCCGTTATATCAGGAAGTATGATGCTTCTTTTTGAAGGAGACCCGAGGGACTTTGTGCTTACGATGGCGATTGGTTCTTTAGGTTACTATGTTTATTATAATTTAATGTCATTGATGAAAGTACGATTTCTTCAGGAGTTTATTTCCACATTTTTGGTTGCGTTTTTGGTGAGTGTTTTGAATCGTTATGGGTTGGTTCATAATCTTGATACAGTGATTATCGGCTGTATTATTATTTTAGTTCCGGGAATTCAAATCATGAACTCGATTCGAGATTTCTTGGTTGGGAATACTATCTCAGGGACCGTCTTTATGATTGAGGCCATGTTAATTGCGGGGATGATTGGAGCGGGTGTAATGGCTGCACTTCAAATATTCTCATGAACGTATTGATTCAAATGGTAAGCAGTTTTATTTCTGCTTTATGTTTTGGTGTTATTGTGAACGTTCCTCGGCGTGTGCTTGTGCACTGTGGTTTGACGGGTCTATTGGGTTGGATGATGAATTGGGTCTTACTTCAGTTTGGGGTCAATATCTTGGTGTCTGTGTTCTTTGGCGCTGCTGTGGTATCGATTTGTTCGATTGTGTATGCAAAAAAACTAAAGATTCCAACGACTACGTTTACGATTCCTGGTGTCTTTCCAATGGTGCCAGGGATTGCGGCATATCAGAGTATGAATGCTCTAATGGTTTCGGACTTTATGTTGGGGATGAGCTTACTTATGAAGACATTTACGATTTCAATTACGATCGCATTGGCGATTGTGATGATTGAATCTTTATATAAGACTTACGTTCGTCTTCGTGCTCAGTTCTAATTCATTGTATTAAGTGTCTTAATAACATATACTGTGCTAATAAATATTAATAAAGGCGGATTGAAGGATGATCATTAATTGGTGGTTATTTATTGGAATTGCGATTATCGTTCTTGGCTTTAGTTTTAAGATCGATTCATTAGTCGTTGTTATTGTAGCGGCGATTGTAACTGCCTTAATTGGGGGAATTGGATTTGTAGAGGTTCTTGAAATATTGGGGAGTCGATTTGTCATGAATCGTGGGATGACAGTACTCATTCTTACTTTACCAATTATTAGAAATATCGGAGCGATATGGTCTGAAGGAACAGGCCGTCAAATTGATTCAGAAGGCCACTAGTCTTACAGCGGGTAGAATCTTATGGCTGTATCAGTTAGTTCGTCAATCCGCAGCAGCGATGTCCTTGAAACTCGGGGGTCATCCTCAGTTTGTACGTCCACTTATTTATCCTATGGCAGAAGGATCACTTCTAAAGGAAGGTCAAACAGAACTGCCTGAAAAGGATTCTGAAATTCTTAAAGGAGCAGCATCCGCATCAGATAACTATGCGAACTTTTTTGGTCAAATGTTGTTTCCTGCATCGGCTGGTGTAGCGCTTGTAGTGGGGACAATGAATGAGGCGGGTTACAATGTAACCTTGTCCCAGATTGCCTTGTGGTCAGTGCCTGTGTTCATTATAGCGCTGGTTTTGAGTGCGATTCAGTTTGCCTTACTTGATAAAAAGTTAGGGGGACATAAATAATGACCTTCTGGAAACTCTTTTTAGAGATGTGGTATATTCTCATCGCATTTATCCTTCTTGCCAGTGCAATCAATGGTTATAAGTCCGTTGAGGGAAATCGTAAATATGGTGTTTTCGCATTCTGGTTTATATTAGCTTTATTGTTTGGTTTGGGTCCAGTTATCCCAGATGCAATCAACGGAGTATTGGTTATCTTCTTAGGAATTCTTTCAGCGCTTAAACTTGTGAACATTACGGATATCAGTGAGGTTGCGCAATCGTTTAAGGATGACAGTTCAACAAAGCTTGGGAATATGATTTTTATTCCTTCCATATCCATCGCGATTGGGGCTTTCTTCTTTACATCCATATTACCGATGTTTGCGAAGGGTGCAATTGGGGATGCGGATCTGGGTTATATTGCGATTGGTCTAGCATCCTTAGTGGGTGTGATATCACTTAAAATGATTACAAAGATGCCGGTAAGTCGTGTTGTGGGTGATGGTGAACGTCTTGTTCGTACTATGGGATCAACATTGATTCTTCCTCAGCTCTTAGGTGCTTTAGGAACTATCTTTACTGCAGCTGGTTTAGGGGAAGTTATTTCCCAGGTAATGGGTTCGATGATACCTGAAGGAAGTATTTTCTTCGGTGTTGTTGCGTACTGTGTGGGTATGGCTATATTTACGATGATTATGGGGAATGCCTTTGCGGCATTTACTGTAATCACTGTGGGAATTGGTATTCCTTTTGTCATGAGTCAAGGTGGAAATCCAGTGATTGCGAGTGCGCTAGCGATGACGGCTGGTTTCTGCGGTACTCTTATGACGCCAATGGCTGCGAACTTCAATATTGTTCCCGCGAACTTATTGAATGCGAAAAGCCAAAATACAATTATTCGTTATCAAACGCCGTTTGCGCTTGTGATGTTGGTGTCTCATATATTCTTAATGTATTTCTTAGCATTCTAAAAGGAGGAATTTCAAAATGAAAAAAGTATTGATTACAGGATTTGATCCATTCGGAGGAGAATCCATGAACCCTGCTTATGAAGCAGTGAAGGGTCTACAAGATAAAATTGGTGGTGCTGAAATTATCAAGGTTGAAATACCAACGGTATTCAATGAATCCATTGACCTGCTAGAACAAGCAATCGACAAGCATCAACCTGATTTCGTCATCTGTGTAGGACAAGCAGGGAACCGTTTCGGAGTTACTCCTGAACGCGTTGCCATTAATGTTGATGATGCACGTATTCCAGATAATAAAGGCAAACAGCCCATTGATCATGCGATTAAAACAGACGGTGAACCAGCTTACTTCAGTACACTTCCAGTAAAAGCAATTACTGAGGCAATCAAAACAGCGGGTGTTCCATCAACTGTTTCGAATACAGCGGGTACGTTTGTATGTAACCATCTTATGTATGGACTGCTTTATCTGATTGATAAAAAGGGTCTGAATACGAAGGGTGGATTCATCCATGTTCCGTATGCGAGTGAACAAGTGCTTGATAAACCAACAAGCCCATCACTTACAATAGCTCAAATTACAGTGGCTCTTGATGCCGCAATCAAAGCAACACTCACAAACGACACGGATCTAAAAGTCGTTGGTGGTGAAATATCTTAAAGACAAATCCTTCGGGGTTTGTTTTTTTTCGCCATTGACAACTGTTCATGTAACTGTGTATACTGTATATATACAGTCAAGGAGGGTCTATTATGAGAGCACTTGCATACACACAGCTTAAGAAACCATTCAATGCAAAGACGTACATGTTTTTTATGGTAATACTTTTCTTGTTAATCGATGTCGTATACTTTAAAAAGATTAATAATTTGTTTATGTCTACATATGTACCATTACAATACATATTGGATACAAATAAGGAAAAAGGAACTCCTTTTGATCATGTATTTCCGCTTTCGTATTTGAAAGAATATTTATTTAATATTCTTCACGCTCTAGTATTGGGGATTCTGTTCTATGGTATTGGAATGATAATTTTTAATCTGATGGATACAGCGACATATTTAGTGGTTGATTTTGGTTATTACATGTTTATCTGGACTACCATCTTTACACTTTTCTTTGTGAACGCACAAAAGAATTATCGCGGACAAGGATTTAAGAGAACATTCATGGTTCTTGTCTTATTATTTGGGTTCATTGGTTCTGCGCTTATTTATGATTTAGATAAGCGTCATGCATTGGTGTTGTTTATTTCTATCTATGCAGTGTGTGTTCACGTAGTTAATTACTATTTCCAAAGTAGAGCAGGGTATCATCTTGGAGGTGTCATTTAATGGAACAGAATGGACTCATTATTAAGGACCTTAACTTCAGTTATGATGATTTTAATATAAACGCATTGAATCTAGAACTACCTAAGGGATGTGTTATGGGTTTGATCGGTGAGAACGGTGCTGGTAAGTCCACACTCATCAATCTAATCTGCCGTAGAATCTTTACGGGAGAGGAAACAATTTCGTTCAATGGTGTGAATGACTTCCGGTCTGATCTCGCATTCATCTTTGATGAATTAAAACTTTCGAAGTCGTATCGAGTAAAGGATGTCGGAAGGCTGATGCGCTATGCATATAAAGCATGGGATCAGAGCCGATTTGAGGAATATTGTGGTAATTACGGACTTCAAATGAAAGATAAGGTTTCGAAGATGTCATTGGGAATGAAACAGCGATTGATGCAGGCAGCTGCACTGAGTCATAGCGCAAAGATCTTTGTGTTTGATGAACCCAGTGATGGTATTGATCCCTTTATTCGTACTCAACTTCTGAATGATCTTCGTAATGTAGTATACGAAGAAGATGTGACGGTATTAATTTCTTCTCATAATGTTTCGGAGTTAGAGGATATTGTAGATTATATCGCATACATGGAAAAGGGTACTATTTTATTCCAATGTGATATTGAAACATTTCGAGATGAAGCGATTAGTTTATTGGAACAGTTTCGTGTTCGGGATATATCGACCTATGAATCAAATCCATCGCTTCAAACATTTACTGCTTTGATGCAGACGAGGTATATACGATGATTAAAATTAAACATCTAAACAAGAATAGAATTGGTATGAAACTTAATGACCTCAACATCACGATGGAGCAAGGAACACTTAACTTGGTTGTTGCGAAAAACTCGGGTGGTAAATCGACATTGCTGAAGTTGATTGCTGGGTCAATTCGAAACTTCGAAGGAGAGATTGAACTCTACGGGAAATCAATTGAGGACTATAAACTAACGGATTCGATTGGCTATGTTCCATCATACATGCCCCTAAATAAGTCTACAGTCTTAGTGAACATCTCTACGATGATGGAGGATTCATTCCTGAATTGGGATAGTGAGTTATTCACATCACTTTTGAGTCAGTTGCACTTATCGCTCTTTCAAAATGTGGGTGAACTATCAAAAGGGTACTCAAAGCTCTTGATGCTAGCAATTGCGATGGCTCACAGGCCTAGGGTCTATCTACTCGATGAGCCAACACTTGGTCTCGATGAGCGTCATAAGACACTCTTGTTTACGCTTATTGAGAAGATGTTAAGTGATGGAAAGAGTACACTTGTGGTTGCCAGTAATGCGATTGAAGATTTTGAAGACATCAGCGATCAGCTGATATATATCGAAAGTGGCAGTGTGGAGTATTCGGGAAACATCTATGATTTATTGGAAATGTATCATGTGTGGACGGGTAATGAGTCAGATATACCCAAAGGCAGAGTTTACGGCAAGCGAAGCGTAGGGTCTCGTGTTGAAATACTGGTAGATCCGGGGACAATCGATTCCTATCCAGGTACTGTCAAACAAATTGTCCTTCTTCTAGGAGGTAAGAAATGAATAAGTATATAAAGTATAAAAATTCTCTGTCCATCTTCATTGGTTCTATTGTGTATATGATTTTAATCTTGATTCTATCTTTTCAAAATTTTGGAAGTGAATGGTACTACCTATATTTCGGTACAATCATCGCATTCAGTGTAATCACATTTAGTTACAGTGTACACGAAGGGTTGGATTTCATCGGCTCAACCAATGCATCCTATGAGGGTCTTGGTGTTGCGCTGGTGAAGCATACATTTATGGTAAATCTAATATGTGGAGCAATCGCTCTTATATTTCTCGAAAAATTTAGAACGGGATTTCGACTTGATATGATTGTAATTCAGTTTTGTCTTTCACTCACAGCGTCATGGCTCAGCCTAGCGATTCAGTTCAATAGTTATGAGATCGTGATCGTTGGATTTGTAGTATTGGGCTTGGGATTATTTTTTGAATCACTTGTCTACTTAGTGATTGTGGCAATTGTGATCAGTGTTTGGTCATATCGAGCAACTAGAAAAGCAATATTAACGAAAGATCTTACATGATAAAGGGAGGTGACACAATTGAATATCATTATTAGAAAAGATTCGACACAAGCCATCTATGAACAAATTGTGTCACAGATAAAGGAACACATTGCGAAAGGTTTCTTGAAGGAACACGATGCACTGCCTTCCATTCGTTTGCTTGCGAAAAATCTTGAAGTAAGTGTCATTACGACAAAACGTGCCTACGATGAACTTGAGCGCGAAGGACTTATTGTATCGGTGGCGGGAAAAGGATCGTATGTCAGTGGCTTGAATAAAGATTCGATTAAGGCTTCCTATGAAGATGAGATTAAGGTGCATCTTCTAGAAATAAAGAAATTAGCGAATGCTTCGGGGATGAGTATTAGCGAGCTACGTAGACTCTTGGAGGAAACATTAGAATGAAAGCACTACTCTATAATCGTCACATTAATAATAAATCGTTTGCGCCAATATTCATCATGGCACCCAGTTTCTACATAACAAGTGTGCTTTATCCTTCGACGGTATTTAACCAACGCGTGCTTATGATTTGATTTCTAATTACTTCGTAAGTAAAAGAGATCCTTTGGTATGGGTCTGGCCAGTGAGTAGAAATACAAAAATTAAAACAGGACTTATTGAAGCTGGAGTATCAATGGGGATTGCAATTGTAGTTTCAGTACTCTTTAATACGATTGGGAATCCGCCGGTACAGTTACTTTCGGTTTTAGCTATCTGGTTTGCGATGTTTGGGATCAACTCATTATTAAAAACTTTCCAGAAGCAAACTTTGTTAGTTCAGGGTATAGAACACTTCTAATAATTGCTGAAACTTTGATTTTCATCTTATTCTCGGAGTTTGTTCATTACTTTGCGGTGATCGAATCTTATCAAGTATTTGCGTTACGGTGTTTGGGTGGTGTATATGGTAATACAAACAGTATACTGTGATACCTGGGGACACGAAATCAGGTTTATATAAGGAGATTAACTATTAAGAATCAAGAGTAATATACAAAAAAGTTTGAAAACATGACAAAAACATCTACAAAATAGACTTTATTAGAATTTTTAGATGATTCTGACTATTTCATCTG
>JAAYNU010000044.1 GCA_012520695.1 Erysipelothrix sp. | reverse complement strand
ATATTTTTTCAAAGACCCATTCCTCCTAACTATTTAACTTCAATAATTTTCATTAGGTTTGTATTACCTGAACCTGTTGGGTAACCAGCAGCGATAATAACTTTTTTACCTGGAGTAACACCGAATGCTTTAGCAAATGTTGATGCAATTTCATCATCATTTGTAAGATCGTTACGAACATCTGAATAAACAGGAGTAACGCCCCAAATGCACTCTAAACTGCGTTGAACTTCTTTAGTAAATGTTACTGCGATTACAGGAACACTTGGACGGTATTTTGCAATACGTTTTGCAGTTGAACCCGATGAAGTAAATGCTACAACAGCTTCTACATCATCAATGTTAAGTGCAGTTTCAGCGATTGAGATACCGATTGAGTCTTGCATTGTACGGTTTGATGTACGGATTTGGGTTTCAAGACGTTCGCGGTAATCAATAGTACCTTCCATTGCGACAGCGATTTGGCGCATCGTACGAACAGCTTCAACAGGATATGCACCAACAGCAGATTCTCCAGATAACATGATTGCATCTGTTCCATCTAATACTGCGTTCGCAACATCACTCGCTTCAGCGCGTGTTGGACGAGGGTTTTCTTGCATTGATTCAAGCATGTGAGTAGCAGTGATAACTGGTTTACCCATACGGTTAGCGATTTTGATGATTTGTTTTTGGTAGATTGGAACTAAGTGAGTTGAAACTTCAACACCCAAGTCTCCACGAGCAACCATGACACCATCTGCAACTTCTAAGATGCTTTCAAGGTTATCAAAACCTTCTTGGTTTTCAATCTTAACGATAATTTGAATGTTTGGACGACCTACTTCTTCTAATACCTTACGGATATCAAGAACATCTGAAGCACGACGAACAAATGAAGCAGCAATGAAATCAATTCCGTTTTCTGCACCGAAAGTGATGTCGTTAGCGTCTTTTTCTGATAAGAAAGGCATGCTAAGTACAACATTAGGAATGTTCACACCCTTACGAGTTTTAACGAATCCTGGGTTTTCAATACGGCAAACAAGATCGCCATCTTTTTTGTCGATAATTGTAAGACGAATCTTACCATCATCAATTAATAGATAGTCATCAACTTTAACGTCTGCATATACTTCTGGAACTAGAAGCGTAAAACGCTCTTTGTTTCCTTGGTAGTCTGCATCGAATCCTACACGAACAATGTCGCCAGTTTCGAATTCAATTGCACCATTTTCCATATCTCCACAACGGATTTCTGGACCTTTAGTATCCAAAAGGATTGAAAGGTTAGTACCGATACGGTCACTTACCTCACGAACGCGTTTCATTCGTTTTAAGTGGTTTTCTTGTACGTCATGCGAGAAGTTGAAACGAACAATGTTCATCCCCTCTTTTGCTAACGCCTCGATCATTTCTGTGGACTCTGAAGCCGGTCCAATCGTACATACGATTTTAGTCTTTTTCATTTCATGCATCATAGTTATTTTCCTCCTACACCAGTCTGTCATGTAAATCAAACATATCTTTACGCGTTTGTTTTGGTAGATTTAAAGCTTCGTTAATATCAATTGAAACGATTTTATCTCCGCGTAAACTAACACAATGTCCACCGATATCATTTCTCAATAATTCGACGGCTTTATCACCATACTGCGTCGCAAGAATACGATCGCGCGCTGTTGGTGATCCTCCCCTTTGAATATGTCCCAATACCGTTGCTCTACCAGAGAAATCCGTGAACTGTGACACCTTCTTAGCGAACAAATCAACATCTGTAATCTTTTCCGAAATAATCACTAAAGCGTGACGCTTTCGCTTTATTTCTTCGATATGACGCAGTCTCTCAAGAACGACTGATTCATCGAATCCTGTCTCCTTAGTTATAATTACCTCAGCACCCGTAGTAATACCGGCAAAGATTGCTAAGTCACCACAACGATTCCCCATTACCTCAACGATTGAACAGCGATGATGTGAGCTTGATGTGTCTCGCAACTTATCGACGTTTTGAATAACAGTGTTGAGGGCTGTATCAAACCCAATAGAATAGTCTGTAGAAACAATATCGTTATCAATTGTTCCTGGAATACCAATACATTGAATCCCCATTTCCGTAAGTGCCATCGCACCACGATATGTACCATCCCCACCAATGACGACGAGCCCCTCAATACCATGAAGTTTTAAGTTCGCTACTGCTTTCTCACGAACCTCGAGAAGTTTGAATTCCTCAAGACGTGCCGAACCTAGAACAGTCCCACCTTGAATGATAATGTCAGAAACATCACCACGACCAAGTTGACGGATATTGTTGTTCACAAGCCCTTCGTATCCGTTGTAGATTCCGTAAACCTCAAGACCTTGAGATATTCCAGAACGGACAACTGAACGAATTGCTGCGTTCATGCCAGGTGCATCACCACCGGAAGTTAATATGCCAATTTTCTTCATAATTCACCTCTCGGTATATCATACCACTTTTTAAATCGAAAATACGCATAAAAAGAGGCGAAATCAAGATTCTTTATGCTTTTCGCCTATTTTTACCAATCATTTCATAACCTTGTGTTAAGGCAGTGATTCGTTCAACTAATCGCGTCGCACGAATTTCATCCGAAGCACCCCTATTATCTACTTTATAAAGGGTTACCAAATCATTTGGAATATAATTAGACGTAATCAAAGTCTTACGTTTGTTCTCTAAACGATCATTCATAATGGTCAATAAAATTTCATCACGAGACCACGAAGTAATCGGCTCAGCCCCTAAGTCATCAAGAACCAATAAAGGAATACGACACAAGGAACGAATTGTCGCCTGCATTGCCTCAGGACGATTAAACAACTGTTTCAAATAATTCATTAACGTCGGTACGTGCACAAATGCAACATTCTTACCATGCTTCGCAAATGAGTTAGAAACACAGGCCGCTAAGTAAGACTTCCCAACACCCATATCACCATAGAGGAAATGACCTAATTTATCATTATTTTCGAATGTTTGAAGCTCCGATAGAATTTTAAGAAAGTTAATGCCCTCTTCTTCAATGTTGAGATTCTCAAAATGAGCTTCCTCAAGACTGATCGGCAAATCAAAGACCTTATAACGCGAAAGATACTCACGATCCTTCGCAATCTTTTGAACAAAACCAACCTCTTGAAATACCTCATCAAGAACGCCCGTAGTCGCATCATACACTAAATCAATGTAAGCACCCAATTCAGGCGTTTCACGAATTTCATGTTCACTGCGAGAAAGCGCAAGATGACGCTCATCAAGCCAACGCTTAAAACGCGATGCATGAAGAACAATCACTTCATCAGGACAAGAATACTTTAACTGAAATGTTTTCACCGCACTGTTCTCAAGAAGAGACTCACCCAGTTTATTACGAGATTCAATCTGCTCAGGGCTCAGTTCAAAGAGTAAATGTTTAAATGACATTTAATTCCCACCTTTCAACAATTGTTTTCTTAATGCTTCAAGTTCCTCAGGATCATCTTCACTCACCTTAGAATACTCCGGCATTGTAACTTCACTCACCACTTTATTCTTACGATTTGTAAATTGAGTTTCTGTTTCATTCAAATGAGCTTTCGCCTGTTCAAGTGATTCAACTCCTTTACGCTTCATTGGCTGGACAAGGAAATCAATATAACCTTTATTAATCTGTTTATTCTTACCTTTAAGAATAAAATCAATCACGACATTCGCAATATCATTGCCATAACCATAATCTTTTTCGATTGACATGATTGCCGATCTCTCAGCTGCACTGACATAATCATGACCCTGACGATACACAAGATAACTCATTGGATCCAGTTCCATTGGATTATCAACCTCTTTAACAGAAGTCTTACCGTACTTTTCAAGCATAAGCTTTTCAAAGCGATAGGTATCCAAAACAGATTTATCATATTTAATCGTATCCATAAGCACAGATTTCATATCCACATACGACATTTGGTAAAATGAGCCAAACTCACCCACCATTTTCATAACATCCTCACTCACTAAGTTAGCGGGGAAAATAGAAAATCCTTTAAAGAAATCAAGTGCATCAAATTCATAATTCGCAACACGCGCCATTTGAGCCTTCGCATAATCCTCTTCTTCAACCGCACTCCAAGACGTTAATCGTCTCATATCAAAGGACTTACTGATTTCTTTCGTTATATCAATCGTATAATTTTGACGGTAACGCTCCTTCATTAAGCTGAACATTTCCTGTGAACACGTAGCCGCAAATAAACGAGAATAGATATGATGTGAAAGAAACTCTTGAGGACTCAAAGGTTTATTTAACACCATTTCCAAATGAGCATGTTCAAAACTTCGAACCAAGCCCAATTGTTCAAGCTCCTGACGCCACAGGACTAAAGTATCCGCTTTACAATGAAGACGACGCAATAAATCACGCTCCTCCACCAAAGCATCGTGCTGAGCAAGACCGTAAAGCGTCATATAGTATGCAAGCGCAGGAAATGAGAAAAGAGGTTGATATAAAACAACCAAAGTTTCCAAATCATCTGAACTTAATTTAAATGGTGCATCAACTCTAATTGTCATGCTACGCCCCCTAACTCTTCAAGATAAGCATCAATGTTTCGATACAGATCGTCAATACTACTGTTATTATGAATGACAGCGGAAGATTTCTCAATCTTTAATTTCGGATCCATTTGATGCTTCAATCTCGATAAAGCATCTCCTCTCGAAGTCCCACGTAACACTAAGCGCTCAAGACTCAAGTCCTCATCAACATCAATCATTAAGACTGAATCAAAATATTCATCCATCTCAGATTCAAAAAGCATCGGTACTTCAAAGAATACAGTTACACCTTCCGCATTATAAGTTTGGATATAATCCGCAACGGCAGGATGAACAATGGACTCAAGATCATTCAACGCTAAAGCATCACTGAATACCCTTTGTCCCAACTTCTTACGATCGATTTCACCCGCATCATCCAAAACATCAAGCCCAAATACATCCACAACCGCTTGGTATAAGATGTTACTTGAACCATAAAATTCATGAACCAATGTATCCGTATCAATCACAGTGTAACCCAAGGATCTTAAATACGAACCCACTAAGGATTTACCTGAACCAATACTACCCGTAATCGCTATTTTCATCGTTTCACCTTCTGACATTTAGAACAAAATACAGTTGATCTTCCACCCAAGACAATTCTCGATAAAGTATTCCCACAACGCGTACACGGTTTACCCGCTTGCCCATAAGCATTCAATCGCACCTGGAATCGTCCATTCACATTCAGCGAAGATGTATAGGACCGAATGGTCGTTCCCCCTTGCTCAATGGCACTACTCAAAACTGATTCAATCACGACAACTAAATTCGCAACATCTTTCTTAGTGATCTTATTCCCTTTAGTTAAAGGATGAATCTGAGTTTCAAACAATATTTCATCAGCATAAATATTACCAATCCCCACGACCACACTTTGATCAAGAAGAATGTTCTTAATTGCTCGCGTTGATTTCTTTATTTGCTTGTACAAATACTCAGGATCGATTCCAAACGGTTCTGGCCCAAGCTTCTTCGCAATAAAGTATGCATCAACATCACTCACGACCGCCATTCTTGAAAACTTACGCGTATCAAGATAATGAACAGTATGATCATCACATTCCAATACTAAATGCGTATGTTTCGTTGGCCTTTGAGGCGCTTCATATAAATGAAACTTCCCCTCCATGCGCAAATGAACAATCCAAGCATAAGCATGATCAAATTCAAATACTAAATATTTACCCCTACGAGAAAAATCAGTAAATGTCTTTCCCACAAGAAACTCAAGCGGAAACTCAGACCCCTCTTCAAGTAAACCGGGATATCTGAAATCCATCGATTGAATCTGTGATCCTTTTAGCGATGTTTCTAATACCCTAACAATCGTTTCAACCTCAGGTAATTCAGGCATTGTCATCTTCCATCCAGTTATCACCAATTGAAACCGATACATCAAGTTTAATTGGCCAATCCACAACGGATGCCATAACTTCCTTCATCACAGAAATTAGTTTCTCTTGTTCATCTTCATAAACATCAAAGACTAACTCATCATGAACCTGAAGAATCATTACTGATTTAAATCCGTGTTTTTCTAAGGCATCATAAGCCCGCACCATTGCGATCTTTATAATATCCGCAGCTGTTCCTTGAATTGGAGCATTCATTGCTGCTCGCTTACCAAAGTCCTTCACAGCACGGTTTGTATCATTAATTTCAGGAATATAACGACGACGGTGGAATAAGGTACTTGCGTAGCCTGTCTTTTCAGTACTTTCAATCACACCATCCATATAACCATTGATGCTTGGATAAACTTCATTATAACGCGCTATAAAGTGACTCGCTTCCGAAATTGGAATATCAAGCTGTTTCGCTAAACCGAAAGCCGACATACCATAAATGATTCCAAAGTTAACACTCTTCGCTTGACGACGCATGTTCGACGTAATCTCTTCAACACCAAAGATATCACGCGCAGTTGAACTGTGGATATCCTCATTCGCATTAAACGTTTCCATCATCTTCGTTTCATTCGCAGCATAACTCAACACACGAAGTTCAATCTGTGAGTAGTCATTACTTACAAGTTTGCACCCTTCACTCGCCACAAATGCTCTACGCACATGACGCGTCTCTTCATCTCTGATCGAGATGTTTTGAAGGTTGGGTGACGTTGAACTTAATCTTCCTGTTTGAGCAGCATGCTGATTATACGTTGTATGAATTTTTCCATCATCTTCAATATGTTTCGCTAAACCAATCGCATACGTTGAATAGAGTTTTTGGTATTTACGATATTCTAAGATAAAGGTAATAATTGGATAATCCGCTTCAAGTGCTTCTAAAACATCAACCGCAGTTGAACGCTTCTTCTTAGAAGGAAGACCCAAAGTATCAAACAATACTTCTCCTAATTGTTTTGGTGAATTGATATTAAATTCAACACCACTCATTTCATAAATCACTTCTGTTAAATGATCAATTTTCGCAAGCGTTGTTTCCGCAATGCCATCAAGGACTGATTCATCCACATGAACACCTTGGTATTCACAGGTCGCAAGAACCCACGTTAAAGGCTTCTCAATCGTCTCATAGACTGAATACACTGCATCTTGCATCGCTTTACGAAGCAGTTTATCGTATAAGCCCGATAAACTACGCGTAAATGCATGACCATTATCCTTGCCTTCATGTTCATGGAACCATAATTGTTCATGATCACGAAGCTTCGCAAGCGTTGTAACGGATGCATCACAAATAAATGCTAATAATAAGACATCATTAAATTTACGAGAACACGCTAAACCTTCTTCCAAAGCAAAACGATATAGTACTTTTGCACTCAAAGTCTTGAGTCCATCAATCGTTAGCAGTTTATGGAAATGCT
>JAAYNU010000043.1 GCA_012520695.1 Erysipelothrix sp. | reverse complement strand
TCGGTCTTACTGAGAGTAAGAGACTGGCGAGGATTAATTCTTTTACTGCGTTGGCGTTGGCTCCGGGTGTATTGAAGACCACGATTCCTTTGCTGGTGCAATCATCTATTGGGATGTTGTTAGTTCCGGCGCCTGCTCTAGCAACTGCTAGTAGATTCTCGTTGAATTCAGTATTAAATAGAGAATGACTTCTTAGAAGTATCCCGTGGGGATTGTTTGTTTCATTAAGATGATAGACTTTCTTATCGAAGAGTTCTAGTCCCTCAGTTGCAATTGCATTGTATGTTTGAATATATTTCATTATTGGTTTTCTCCTTCGAATTGAATCATGAAATCAATCAGTGCCTCGACTCCTTCGAGTGGGAATGCATTGTAGAGACTTGCTCTCATACCTCCGATGAGTCTATGTCCCTTTAAGTTGAGAAGTCCTTTGTCGGTTGCTTCTTTAACGAACTTCGCATCCAATGTCTCATTTGGGGATTTAAATGGGATGTTTGTGAGTGAGCGATCGCTTCCATGAACAGGACATGAATAGAAGTCACTGTGATCAATGAAGTCATAGAGTTTATTTGATTTTATTGTGTTGAGTTTAATCATTGCATCAACGCCACCCAGCTCTTGGAGCCAATCAAATACTAATCCAGCAATATAGATGCCGTATGTAGGTGGGGTATTGTAGAGCGAGTTGTTCTTAATCATTGTTTCGTATGAAAGCATGGGTGGTAGGTCTTTGACGTCTGAAATGAAATCATTTCTAATGATAACCATCGTAACTCCAGCAGCACCAATGTTCTTTTGTGCACCAGCATAAATAAGTGCTGTTTGTGAGACATCAATATCATAGGAAAGGATGTTGGACGATGCGTCTAGGATTAATGGGATATTAACCTTTGGCAGTGTCGTGAATGCTGTTCCTTCTAATGTGTTATTGGTTGTAAGGTGTAGATAAGCGTACTTTTCTAAATTGTCTGTTGAGAATTCAGGTATGTATGAATAGTTTTTATCTTTACTGGATGCGATGCAGTGAACCGTTCCATATCGGCTTGCTTCGTCCATGGCTTTTTGTGACCAGTTACCTGTGTCGACATAGGCGACATCTTTGCCTTGTGCATAGTTGAGGGCGAGCATATGGAATTGCATGCTTGCTCCGCCTTGAAGAAAGAGAATGCTGTGTGTATCGGGTATGTTCATCAGTTCTTTGACTTGCGCTTTTGCGTGTTCGAGTATTTCTTCAAAGATTGCTGAGCGGTGGCTCATTTCCATTACTGACATTCCAGATTGCTTATAGTTTAAAAGTTGATTTTGCGCTTTTTCGAGTACTTTTTTTGGGAGTGCTGCGGGTCCTGCGGAAAAATTGTATACTTTTGTCATTCTATATTCCCCTTGCTTTCTATATGTAGTCATATTCTACCATAGGCGCACTATATTGGGCACAAGAAAGCAAGCCAAAATTAATTGGCTTGCTTGTATGTCTTTTTACACACCCAAATTGGGGGATGATTGATAATCTTTATCGCTTCTTTTGAAAGAACAATTATAGTTCTAGATGCAAGGATGGATCGCTCATCGATTGTGTTATAGATAATGACCAGAGTGTTCAATGGAGGTATAAATACCTAAATGTCGTGAACTAATAAATCGTTTCTTAAAGTTTTCTCCCAGGGTCATCTTATGTGGTAATTTAGAAGCAGCTCGCCATTGTCTCAGCGTTTACTTTAGATGTGCTTAATACTCATGCACTCATGGACTTCTATTTTAGCTTGAAAGATCTGTGTTATCTGGACTTCAAGATATGAATTTATACATCGACGTGGCTATTGTTTTGTGTCGTGGTTCTTATCTCTTACTTACAGTATAAGCGCTTTCATTCGAAATTGAAAGGGATTTGCTAAAGATTTATATAATTATTTTAATCGTCTCTATCTGTGTCTGTAACCTAAATCAATGATTTCATGACATTTTAGGCTAATGAGTGGGTGAGGTGGTGTATAGTAATTTATATAATGAGTGCGTATGAGACAAGATAATAATGAAGTATTTCGCCGTTTTTCACTAATGGCCCTCATCCTATTCAACATTGTATTCCTCTTTCTCATTGCGGGTTCAGTGTTGTTGGGGATATAAATAATAATATTTATTAAAAAAATTCCGATTTCATACGAGATCGGAATTTTCTTTTATCTATACTTCAATCTCTTCCCCAATATCAGGGACAAGACCATTTACTTGTGGCAACTTGTTAGTGAACTCATAAGGGTTCTGTTCGATTACCGGGAAGGTATCGTAGTGAATGGGGATGAACAAATCTGAGTCTATGATAGTCGCTGCTTTGACTGCATCATCAATGCCCATTGTAAAATTATCTCCAATAGGGATGAAGCACACGTTGGAGTGTGGTACTAAACTCATATCGCTGAACAGTGCAGTATCGCCGCAGTGATAGACAGTTGAAATATCATCACTGATCAGAACGCCTGCCGCTAGTCCCATGGGTTTACCTTCATAGGTTGAACTGTGGATTGCGGGAACAAACTTAACGCTGCCGAATGCTGTTTTGTAGCTGCCACCGATGTTCATACCGTGTGTACTGATGCCATGTGTTGCGAGCTCATCTGCGAGTTCTACCATTGCGATGACATTCGCATTATTGCGCTTAGCGATTTCTATTGTATCTCCTACATGATCCTTGTGTGCGTGTGTGAGGATAATAGTATCAACTTTAAGGGTTTTCAAATCGAGATCGGAAAAATTATTCCCACTAATGAATGGGTCAATAATAATCTTGTAATTACTAATTGTATTGATGCGGACACAGGAGTGTCCATGCCATGAAATTTTCATATTAATGCCTCCTATTTCTCTTATTATACTTTAAACTTGCATTTCTTTCATGTTTTATATATAATTGAGATAGTTAGGTGCGCCTAATATTAATCGGAGGGTTGCCTTATGTTGAGTGCAAACAGAGAAGACTATATTAAAAAGGTCTTCCAAATGAATGAAATTAAAGTTAAACTAACAAACAAAGAACTTGCATTGTCTTTGTCTGTTTCACCTGCATCGAGCAGTGAAATGGTCAAGAAATTAATTCAGTCCGAACATCTTGTAAAGGATAAGGACTATGGTTTTAAACTTACTGAAAAAGGGCGCGATGAAGCGTCTAAGTTAATTAGAAACCATCGGCTATGGGAAGTGTTCTTAGTAGAGAAGCTTGGTTTCTCCTGGTCTGAAGTTCATGAAGAAGCAGAACTATTAGAACACGTTACGTCTTCAGTACTTGGAGATCGTCTGAATGAATTTTTGAGTTACCCGAAGTATTGCCCACATGGATCTGTTATTTATGGAAACAAGGGTGATGGGGAAAATTTAATGCTTTTGAGTGATTTGAAGATCAATGAGTCGGGTGTTATTCGTAGGATTGAAGATAATCCGGATTTACTGAGATACCTAGAAGAACGCGGGGTTCGTTTGAACCAATCGTTTGTGGTTTCGAAGATTGAGCCGTTTGAGGGTCCGTTTCAACTGAAATTTAATAATGAAGAAATATTGTTAAGTTATAAAGCATTAAGCCAAATATGGATAGGAAAAGATTAAAGATATGAAAAAATTACTATTATTAATTAGCACATTACTGCTACTCGCATCATGTTCACCCGCAAAAGAAGATGGTGGAATCATGAAAGTCACTGCTACAACGAATATTGTAGCGGACTTAGTATCTGAAATTGGGGGAGACCGCGTTGAGGTCACTGCAATGATGCATGCTGGAGTTGACCCACACATTTATAAAGCAAAGCCAAGTGATGTTACTGCAATACAGAACGCTGATGTGGTGATATTCAACGGTGTTACATTAGAAGCAAAGCTTGCGGATGTATTGGAAGGACTTGAGTCCATTAATAAAAAGGTTATTAATGTCGGATTGGGTATTAATCAAACGGATATCTTAATTAATGATGTTGAGCATGGTGTTGATCCTCATATCTGGTTTGATGTTTCGATTTGGAAAGATGCAGCGAACTATGTCGCAAGTCGATTGAGTCAGTTTGAACCTGAGAGCAAGGACTACTTCAATGATAACTTGAAGGCGTATTTACTTGAACTCGATGTGCTGGATCAGTACATTTATGATCGTGTAGCGGAGATCCCTGAAAGTAAACGAGTCTTAGTGACGGCTCACGATGCATTTAATTACTTTGCGCACCGCTATGGTATGGAAGTAAAGGCGATTCAAGGAATTAGTACTCAGTCTGAAGCGGGGATTAGGGATATTAACGAGCTTGCGAACTTTATCGTTGAGAATGATATCAAGGCTGTGTATCCTGAATCCTCAGTGCCGATTAAAACAATTGAATCGCTTGTTGCCGCAATTGAAGACAAGGGCTATTCAGTTTCTTTGGGTAAAGAACTATATTCTGACTCATTGAAAGATAATGCGAATTACATCGAAACGTTCCGTGAGAATGTCGATAATATTGTGGATGCATTGAAATAAACTGGAAGGTGGATTTAATAATGAAAAATTATGCGATCAGTGTTGAAGACTTAACCATTGCCTATGATGTGAAACCTGTACTGTGGGACGTTGATGTTAGCTTTGAAACGGGGAAACTTACCGCAATTGTGGGTCCCAATGGGGCTGGTAAATCAACGTTAATCAAGGCAATCATGGGTTTAATCAAACCGATTTCGGGAAAGATTGAATTCGATAAGTCGATGAAAGATGCTAAGAAACAAATAGCATATGTTCCTCAAAGTGGGAGTGTTGACTGGGATTTCCCGGCAACAGTTGAAGATATCGTATTGATGGGTCGTTACGGCCACATCGGTTGGATTCGTCGACCTAAAGCTGCGGATAAGGAGATTGCGCGTGACATGCTTGAAAAAGTTGGGATGTCTCGTTATGCCGATCGCCAGATTGCGCAACTCTCTGGGGGACAGCAACAACGTGTCTTCTTGGCGCGTGCTCTAACTCAACAAGCTGAGATTTATATTCTTGATGAGCCTTTGAAGGGTGTGGATGTTCAAACTGAAGCTATTCTTGTGAGTCTATTAAAAGACTTAGCGAAAGAGGGTAAAACTGTAATTGTGGTTCATCACGATCTTACGAGTGTGAAGGATTACTTTGATAATCTTGTGCTTGTGAATGTTCGTGTTATTGCGAGTGGCAGTGTAGATGAAGTATTCACCCATGAATATCTTGAGGAGACTTACGGTTCTAAGGTGGTGGTATAATGCAAGGAAATTATACATTTACGATTGTGGCATTGGGTTCTGTTGCGTTGGGTGTTTTGACCGGTGTTACGGGAACATTTGCGGTCTTAAGAAAACAATCGTTACTGGGTGATAGTATCGCCCATTCAGCTCTTGCAGGGATCGCGATTGCGTTTATGATCACGGGTACGAAGAATACAGAGGTTCTATTACTCGGGGCTTTGGTTGTGGGATTGATTGCGACTTTTTTCATTAACAATATCACGAAGAATTCTCGAATAAACTTTGAGAGTGCGATGGCGCTGGTTATGTCTTCGTTTTTTGGATTAGGGTTTATGTTGTTGTCGCAAATTCAAAAGTTTTCGGATTCTGAACAAGCAGGTCTTGATCGATTCTTGTTTGGTCAAGCTGCTACGATATTGGAACGTGATGTGTATTTTGTATTGATTGTCACGGGAATTATTTTAGTTCTCATGGCTCTCTTATGGAAAGAAATTAAGATTTTCACCTTTGACCCAATCTATACGCATTCCATTGGTTTGAATACGGACTTCTTGAATATTTGTCTTTCGAGTTTTGTGGTTGCGGGTATTATCATGGGTATCCAAATGGTGGGTGTCGTTTTGATGAGTGCCTTAATCATTGCGCCTGCCGTTGCTGCGCGTCAGTAGACTAAATCTTTATTTGGGATGACATTCCTTGCGGCCGTAATTGGTGGTATTAGTGGTTTTGGTGGAACGTACATCAGTGCGAGTATTTCAAAATTTCCTACGGGTCCTGCTATTGTACTCATTGCGAGTATCTTTGTCTTAATTAGTATTACCTTTGCGCCAGGGCGCGGCATTGTGAGTAAACTGCGTCGTAAACATCAGTCCAAACAAAACTTTGAGGCTGATATGGCATTGATTAGTCTTTTAACTCATCACTTAGAAGATGCGAGTGCTCAGTTTACGCGTGATACATTCCAAGAGTCATGTATTATTGAACATCATCGTGAAGGGCGAGCATTTGATCGCTTGTTGAAAAACTTGATGTCTCGAAATATGCTTAACTTAGAAAATGGTGTTTACTGGGCATCTGATGATGCGCTTGAACAGTATCGTGAGAAAGGGGGTTACCAATTATGAATCCGTCCTTTGATATTGTATTGATTGCGATTGTGGTAGCCTTGTCGTGTTCTCTCTTAGGTGTCTTCTTAGTTCTTAAGAAGATGGCTATGATGAGTGATGCGATTACGCACACGATCTTACTTGGTATTGTGATAGCATTCTTTATTACTGAAGATATGAATTCACCATGGTTAATCTTTGGTGCCTCTTTAATGGGCGTTGTTACTGTATACTTGATTGAAGCACTCCAGAGTACGAAACTCTTATCTGAAGAAGCTTCGATTGGTGTGATATTCCCCTTATTATTCAGTATCGCTATTATCTTAATTTCGCGTTATGCGGGATCGGTTCATATTGATACGGATGCGGTTCTCTTGGGTGAGTTATCGTTTGCGCCTTTTGATCGCATGATGTTTTTGGGTCTGAGTATCCCGCGGAGTTTATTCACGATGGGAATCATTTTAATCATCGATTTCCTATTTGTGGTCATCTTCTATAAGGAATTAAAGCTCTCGAGTTTTGACGCTTTATTATCAGCTACCTTAGGGTTCTCTCCTGTACTAATTCACTATGCCTTAATGAGTCTTATTTCAATTACAGCAGTGGGTGCCTTCTCAGCAGTTGGTTCCATTCTTGTGATTGCGTTTATGATTGGGCCTCCTTTGACTGCGTATCTTTTAACGCATGATCTTAAGAAGTTGATGTTCATCAGTTCTGGTTTCGCCATATTCAATGCGATTGCGGGATTCTTCTTAGCATTTGGGCTTAATGTCTCAATCTCGGGAAGTATGGCAGTCGTTACGGGATTATCATTCACGTTTGTTTATTTATTCTCTCCGAGAGAAGGGTTGATTTCAACGCAAATCATGCGTAGAAACCAACGAAAAGAATTTGCGGAAACAACAGTTCTCTTCCATTTATATTCACATGAAGATGATGAGGATGCACTGATTGAATCAGGCCTTGATACCATTGATGCTCATTTGAACTGGTCTCGTTCGAAGATTGAACGCGTCGTTAAGGATTTGAAAGCTAAAGACTTAGTTGAACTGAAAGATCGTCAGATTTTCTTAACTGAGAGGGGTCGTTCTCGCAGTATTGCGGAAGCGGATCGAATATTTGATCGCTAGCATATGATTTTCACTGTCTTTTTGGTAGAATAGTCTCAGGTGATAGCATGGATGTTAAGGTATTATTCTGGATTCAGTCATTAAGAATCCCTTTCTTAGATTACTTCTTTAAGTATTTCACAGTCTTGGGAAATCATGGTGAGATTTGGTTCGCCATGATTTTCATATTCGCGTGCTTCAAAAAGACGAGGCGTGCTGCATATCTTGCGTTCATAGCACTCGCAATTGAGTTATTGATTGTTTCGGTCATTATGAAGCCGATGATTATGCGTCCTCGCCCATTCATCACATATGATACTGTTGAGCTTCTCATCAAAGCTCCGGGTGGTTCATCATTTCCTTCGGGTCATGCGGCATCATCCATTGCGGTAGCGTTTGTGTTCTACTTTAATAAAGTAAAGTTTAGAAAAGTGATTATGGTCTTGGCATTGTTGATGGCGTTCTCAAGAGTGTATCTCTTCGTTCATTATCCATCGGATGTCTTGTTTGGTTTCTTCACGGGTGTCGCGATTGCGATGTTATTGAAGTTATATCAGGATCAGATTATTGAGAAGACGAAAGTTATTTATAGGAAAGTAATCAGGCAGTAGGTGTATCCTACTGCTTTTTTAATGCGATAAAAGAAAAGCACCACTCTGTAGAGTGGTGTTTGATTAAAGGTTTGTTGCGTAAGCGACAAATTCCTTAATGTGTTTTCTCCAGTAAACAAAGTCATGGTTTCCTGTTCCTTCGACATAGGTATGGTTGATTCCTAATGAATCGAGGTGTGTATGAAATGCGCGATTGGGTTCAATGAGGAAGTCCTCTGTTCCGCATGCGATATAAATTTCTGGAATTTGATCCTTGATTGTGGATGCGAGTTCGAATAAATCAATGTCGTCTTGACTGAATAAGCGATTATAATTGAATCCGTTAATGATTCCTCCGGTTTGTTTCAATAAATCTTCTGAAAGAACTGCGGGTGAGAATGCACCGACAACAGAGAACACATCGTTATAGTAAAGTCCGTTTCTCAGGGCTCCGTAGCCTCCCATTGATAATCCAGCAATCCATGTATCTTCACGTTTTGTGGATAGATTAAACATACGACGGGTGACATCAACCAATTCTTTTCCAATCAATTCACCGAACTTCGCACCTCTGTCTTGGTTATCGATGTAGAAACTATTGAGACCTGCAGGCATGATGACCGCAATATTATGTTGTCTGAAAAGTTCAATGATTTCTCCAAGGTAAAGCCAGTCATTCTCATTACCATGAAAACCGTTGAGTAAATAGAGTGTCTTCATTGGCTCTGCATTGATGTACTTATTTGCGGCGTAATCAATATGATCATGGGGTAAATAAACACGTACTGATAAAGAGTGTCCAATCGCTATGGACATATAATCTAGATGTAGTATTGCCATATAATACCTCCTGTGTGATTTAAGTATGATGTATTATTAGTGAATTTTCAAGTGAATATGCACTGAGTTTAATGTACGGTATCTTCTTCTGGTATCTTGTGTGTGATGTCTACAAGTTCTACAGTGATATATGAGATTTGAAACAGTGTCATAGAGATTTTAAGCCACGTAAAGTTAGTTCCGCGATCGCGATCCTTTGCGAAAACAGGGATTGAGGGTTCCATCCAATTGGATGTTGTGACGACTGTATCTCTGTTTGATACTAGTGCTTCAATTTTATCTATAGAGATCGCTAATATGAATGTAATTAGTAGTGTGATCGAAATTTTTATTAATGAGTGTTTTTTGACTGCTGGAGTTTTTGTCCCAAAAAATTTGAAGGCAATGGGAATAAAAGATACTACAAATGGGAAAAACACTAGAATGAGTAAGGACGAAAAACTAGATGCATTGATTGCATCTGTAATGAAAGGAACATACAATGTTCGTCTAATCAATATGAAGTAACTGAATATAATTACTAATAGTGAAATTGTGTAGAACGCCATATCTTTAAATATTTGGCTTAGGTCTTTTTCTTTTAACATTATGGTCGTCCTTCCTGCGTGTCTATGTTTTATATTGTTCTAATCAGTTTAGATGATTCAGTGTAATACCTGGAGGAAATTATTTCTATCGCTTATTACCTATAATTGTATCATAGGTAATAAGGGATACCTCTTCACAAAAAGAAAACTTGGCTTAAACTTTCTGGAGTGTTTCTTTCACTACTGAGTAATGGTAGTTTGGATGGGCTACACTTTAGATGACACTTTCTTAATAGACATACTATAATGTAAGAAAGCGAGGAACATAGTAAGACTAGAAAAAGATATAGTGAGGATTTCAAGAAGCAAATCGTTGAGCTTTATAACAGCGGCAAGCCCGTCCTGAATATCGAGCGAGAGTACGACCTTCATGCATCTGTGATCTACGGATGGATTAAGCGCTACAACAAGAGTGGTTCATTTAAGGCATCTGAGAATAGAACTCCTGAAGAAAACCGACTCATTGAACTTGAGAAAGAAAACAGACAGCTAAAGATGGAAAATGATATTTTAAAGCAAGCGGCGCTGATTATGGCACGAAAGTAAAACTCATCCGATCAAATCGCCGTAAGTATCCCATATCAGCAATGTGCAACATTCTAAACGTTAGTAGACAAGGCGTTTATACCTACGTGGATTCAAGTGAGAAAGTTGATGAATACGCCGAGAAAGTCACCGAGGTATTCTATGACAGTCATGGAATCTATGGTACACGAAAAATAAAGGCTGTACTGACACGCGAAGGAGTTATCTTATCCCGTAGACGTATATCACGAATCATGCGTGACAATAACCTAGTATCGGTTTATACCAACAAGAAATATCGCCCATACAAATCAAAGGTCAATGAAAGTACTACAACAAATGCAGTCAATCGGGAGTTTGATGATCGTCAGCAGTTTGAAGTAGTAGTCAGTGATTTAACGTATGTAAGAGTAGGTCATACTTGGAATTACATCTGCACCATCATTGATTTACACAATCGTGAAATCGTTGGATATAGTTGTGGGCAAAAGAAAAACGCCGAACTGGTTCACAGGGCGTTTGCGAAGATACATTCAAATTTAGGTAACATTAAGTACTTTCACTCCGATAGAGGAAGTGAATTCGATAATTATTTAATTGATGATGTCTTATCAACATTTGGGATTAAACGGTCGTTAAGTCGTAAGGGTAACCCTTACGACAATGCCGTCGCTGAGACACAATTCAAGACGATCAAAACAGAGTTTGTCAGAAAGCATATTTTCTCAACACTTGAAGAATTGGATTGTGAGTTCGGTAAATATGTTGAGTGGTTTAATTCCAAGAGGCTTCATGCAGCATTGGAGTATAAAACACCATTAGAATACAAGCAACATTCTATTATTAATTTGTCTATATAAGTGTTGCCATTCCAATAAACTCCATATAAATTTCGTCCACTAAAGTGTTGACATTTCAGTAATCAAGATTTAGAGAAGTATTCCAAGTATACTGAGATTTTACATATCTAGGATACAATATAGAAACAATACCTATAATGTAGCACTATCAAATAAACTTTAGGTTTATATTAGGATAGCGCAGCTCGATTAAAAACTCAGCCTCACCATTGTGGTGAGGCTGAGTTTTTAATAAAGCCATAAGATTATCGCATTACTTTATGAGGATTCATATGACCTTTAGGATCAAAGACATCTTTGATCTTTTTCATGAACTCTAAGTAGTGGGGATCCATTACTTGGTAGAAGTGGTCTTGTTTAATCATACCGATTCCGTGTTCTGCTGATGGGAGTCCGCCGAGGTCGTGGATTCTTTGGTATAGTTTCTCTAGTATTATGTCTTTCTTGTTATTCCATTCTTCATCGGATTGGATATCGCCTCTAATAATGCAGGTGTGGAGGTTCCCATCTCCTGCGTGTCCGAAGCTCATGAGTTTAACATTATATTCTTCTTCAAGTTCTTTTGTGTATGCATAGATTGTTGCGATTTCATTAAGTGGTACAGTTTCGTCCATCGTCACTTGTTCTGAGTAACTAACAACTGATTTTAAGAGACTGTCTCTTAGATGCCAAACATCTTTTTCGAGTTGTGGATCAGATAGTTCAAGAAATTCAACGCATTCGTGTTCGAGTACCGCTGTTTTGAGGAGTTGTGCACGAGCATCAATATGTTCGATGGAATCTCCATCTAGGGTGAAGAGCAGGAATGATTGTCCTTTTCGTGTTGGTAGGGTAATGCCGGTATCGTGTTCTGTCATTGAAATCATGTCGCGTTCGAAAAATTCTACTGCAGTTGGGTCAATGCCTCTATGGAGTAGGGTTGAAACTGATTCAGTTGCCTTTACAAGGTTTTCGAATGCAGCAATATAAGAACGTTTAAACTTGGGTAAGGGGATAACTTTGAGTTTGATGAGTGTAGTGATGCCTAGAGTTCCTTCTGATCCGATGAATAGGTCTTTAAGATCATATCCAGAACTGTCCTTGATGTTGAGTGAACCAAGGTTTAACTTGGTTCCGTCTGCAAGAATAACATCAATTGCGCGTACATAGTCGCGTGTAACGCCGTATTTAACGGCGCGCATACCACCAGCGTTGGTTGCGATGTTTCCTCCGATGGTTGAATTTTTTGAACCTGGATCGGGTGGGTAAAAGAAATGTCTTGATTCAACGTAGTGCTGAATTTCTTCGAGTGTAACGCCGGGTTCGAGCGTTAGGGTCATAGTATCTTCGTCGAGTCCGTGTATCTTGTTCATGAGACTTAGGTCAATGAGAATTTCATTGCCTGTGATATGGGTAGCGCCTGATAGGCCGGTATTTGCTCCTATCGCAATAATACCTAAGTCATTCTCGTGTGAATATTTTACCAGAGAAATAACTTCGTTCTCATTCATAACTTTAACCAGTGCGTGGGCTTGGTTAATTTCTTTTAAATAGTCATCTTTGAAGTATTCTTTAGGTATATTATTTCCTAGGAAAACTCTTTTTTTATCGTTGATTGGTAACATAACAAATCCTCCTCTTACTAGAATGTAAGCGTATCACATCGGTTAAAGGGTTTACATAAATGTGAATAAAATAAAATTACCCGCTATGTGAGATAACTCACGAATGAGTAATAATAGTGTGTCGAAACATGAGGAATCGCTGATAAGTACAGCTAAATCTATTACTTCTTCAAAAAAAATTATACAAGTATATATATTATCATGGTGTAGTAAACAGAGCGTATGGCTCTGTTTTGTTATGTTATTCTGTACTGATTTTATTTATTAATATGATGGTGATATGATATATATCTAATGAGATTGCTTTAATATTGACTACTTATTTATGTTTTTTGGATCATTGATATTGTTGATA
>JAAYNU010000002.1 GCA_012520695.1 Erysipelothrix sp. | reverse complement strand
TTACCTAAGTAACCATGGGCCATGCATCGGGTGCAAGGCAATCAAATCCCTTAGGATAGAATATCTGTGCAAAAGTACTCATGTCTTTGACTTTACCTAAGTAACCATGGGCCATTAAGACCACAGTATCACTCTGTACTTCATTTTCAATGTAGTAAGCATTTAATTTTAAGCCATCATCCGAAGTGATGGACCACGGTGTTGTATGATCATCAAACCACTGGTTTAATCGAGTACGAGACTCACTCACAACCTTCTCTTCCATATTTCCACTGAAGAAATTCTTTGTATTGCGGTTCATAAAAATGACGCGCAATGAAGTAAAGAATCACCAGTATAATAACTAGAGCTGTAACGAAATAGGCCATGAAGTCGCCTCCTTTCTCTCTATTAAACCAAAAAAAACTGGATTACTCCAGTTTAGCGATATATTCGTTTCAAATCATAGCGTAGATGTGAAATAAATTCATTGATTGTTTGTCCGGTTAGGTCAATGGTTTCATAGACAGATTGTAGTTCATGACCAAAGACAATGGCCTTATCTTCAAGCTTACAATCAACGTTAGTGACATCAATCATGAATTGACTCATCGCAATGTCGCCAAGAATTGGGCATAGAACCCCATTCACCACAACACCACCGCCATTCACACTAAGTGATCGCATAATGCCATCACAATACCCAGTACTGAGTGTTGCGACGCGCATTGTTTCATCAACACGATAACTACGAGAATACCCAACCGCATCACCCTTATGTAAATCACGCACCATACAGATATGAGTTTCAAAAGAGATAACCGAGCGATAGCCTGCATCATAGGCAATTTGTCGCTGAGATGGATGGAATAAACCAAACATCACCATTCCACAACGCACCGCATCATATCCTAAATCCCCAAATTGAAGAATGGAAGGACTGTTTTGCATGTGTGTCATGCCGACATCAATGTCCTCACTTCTTAGACGATCCAACACATCATTGAATGTCTTAATTTGAAGATGAGAGAACGCGACATCATCAGGATCATAGGATTGACTGGCAGTGAAGTGCGTATAAATCCCCTGGACATCAAGTCCTTCCAGGAAGTAACATGACTTAATCTCATCATAATCACGCATACCCAGTCTGTTAAGACCGGTATCATGTTTCACATGCGTCTTAATTTTAACGCCATGTTCTAAGGCATACTCATTCATCTTAAGAGCATATTCATGATTAATAATAACCTGGATTAGATCATATTCAATTAAGTATTTAAAGTTATCTTCAAGAACAGCACCTAGAAGTAAGATTGGACTCTTAATCCCCGCCTCACGAAGATCACGGGCCTGTTCCACATCTAGAACTGCTAGGATATCAATCCCCATCTCCTCGCACAACTCAGCAACTTGAACCAATCCCAAACCGTATCCATTAGCTTTAATGACTGAAATGATTTTAGTATTAGGATTCAGATTACTTCTAAGAAGTTCAGTATTATCAATGACAGCTTTTTTATCGACAATCAGTGCTGAATTCTCAATCATGAGTGCGCTCCTTCAATGAGTTTTGTAATCAGTGTTGTATAGTCCGTTCCCATTCTCGCAATCATTGATGGATAACGAGAGTTCACAGTGAACCCTGGAATTGTATTGATTTCATTAAAGAACACTCCATGATCCTTCGAGATAAAGAAATCAATACGCGCAAATTGTTCACAATCAAGTATCTCAAATGCCTGTTTTGAATACATACGAATCTTCTCAGTAATCTCTTCTGGAAACAGTGCATACGGTAGTGTCTCAGTAGCATGAGGATGATATTTTTCTTGGAAATCAAAGATTTCACCCGAGACGTTTACTTGGTCCGCATAGGAAACAATGAACTCATCCGCAGTCTTCAGAACACTCACACCAACCTCAACACCATCAATGTAGTCTTCAATTAGAATGCGTTGATCAAATCCAAACGCAAATTCGCAAGCCTTAAGAAGTTCTTCTTTTGAATGCGCAATTGAAACACCAAAGGAAGATCCTTCACGACACGGCTTCACAATCATAGGATAATCTATGCGAGAGTAATCAATATCCTCGAGAGAATAAATTAATTGATACCCTGCCATAGGAATACCATTAGCCTCACAAACCTCATGCGTAAAGCCTTTATCCATGCATAATGATGATGACAGCACATCACAACCCGTGAACGGTATATTAGCGCACTTAAGAAGCCCTTGAACGTGGCCCCCTTCGCCCATTTGACCATGAAGCATTAAGAATGCTGCATCAATCGAAACAGCCTTACCGCTCGCTTGTTCAACGAATCCAGGGTTTTGATAATCAAAGTTTAAATACAATGAACGATGATTTTTTAAATCATTATTGTACATATCCTCTAATGTATAATCACCGACATTAAACGTACCATCTTTCGCAATGTAGAGTAAAACACAATCATACACATCATGAGGGAAATACTCATAGACCGAAGCCGCAGATGCAACCGAGATATCGTGTTCAGAGTTAACGGAACCGAAAACTAAAGCGATTTGTTTTTTCATATTATTTTCCTTCTTTCCGGATGAGACACTCAAGCGCATGAGAGCGCGACCCCTTGATTAGAATCATTTGTTTGGTATCAAATAGAGACTGGACAAACGCATCAAGTGCTTCAAATGAATCAAAATTGGTTAGCTTCGATGCATCAAGATCACTTTCACCAAGCGCATCATTAAATTCATAACCCAAAGTATAAACGTGTTTAATATCTAAACGCGCAAGTTCATTCAATACATCAAGATGAACATTCAAACTCTCTTCACCCATCTCAACCATATCACTCAATACCGCAATCTTATCACCATCAAAGTCATAATTCACAAGGATATCAAGAGCATACTTCGTCGAGCTCGCATTTGATTTATATGCGTCCAATAAGACTAAAGACTTCCCTACTTCAACGATCTCAGTACGAAGCTCTGTAAGACCCACATTCATCAAACCATGACGAATCAAAGCATCATCAATGTTCATCTTCTCCATTAAGGCAATCACACCCGCACAGTTACTTGCCTGATGTTTCCCTAATAGATTGGATGCATAACTCACACCATTAACCTTAAAGTCAATACCCACATTATTCAATACCACATCACTCACGACATACTCATTTGAATCATCAAAGCCAAAGCTGTGCTGAGTACTCGCCAAAGCACGATACAATGAGAAATCTCCTTGGTAAAAACCTAAATCATCATTTGTGAGAGAATCAAAAATCATGAACTTCTCAGAAGCGATATGCTCAATAGAATTAAAGTTCGCCATATGAGCAGGCGCTAAACTCATGATAAGTGCTGCATCAGGCTCCACAATCGAACTCATTAATGCAACATCACCCTCATAATCCAAACCAAATTCAAGAATTCCATACTCAGTCATCGAATCCATTCTAAAGAGATTTAGATACGTTCCAATCTCCGTGTTTTGATTCTTATAGGTCGCAACTGAATTTGGCAAGATAGCATGAAGAATATCCTTCGTAGATGTTTTTCCATTACTCCCCGTAATTCCAATAAAAAATGCATTCAATGTTTTACGATATTCACGCGCAATACGTCTCAAAGCCTCTAAAGTATCCCCTACAATAATTTGCGGAATATCAAGATCCAAGTGTCGATCAACAAGCAAACACGCAGCACCCTTTTCCAACGCAAGACGCGCATAAGCATGACCATCAACGCGCTCACCAAGAAGACATACAAATAAATCATTTTTTTCTACAAAACGAGAATCTACTTTGACACCATCCAAGGAAACATCAACATCAACCGATGTTCCTAACCACGATGCTATAACACTCGAACTTAAATTTTTCATAATTCGTGTTTCTCCTTCAATTTCTCCAACAGTTCAAAAGCATCTGTTTTGATGTTCGCTTTTGAAATGTATCGACCAAACAATAATAAGAGATGATGAGCATCCGCCCAATCTTCCCGCTTAATTTTTCTCATTAGTTTCTGTTCAACAGCCAACACTGAATCATCGGGCTTCGCAAGTTTTAAGCGCTTGGCAACCCGTTCAACGTGCGTATCAACCGCTATCGCAGGAATACCATAACCTACTGCCAAAACAACGTTCGCAGTCTTACGCCCCACTCCCGGAAGTTCCATAAGAGCCTTACGTGTTTTAGGAACTTCACCATCATACTTATCAACTAAGATCTTCGATGCCGCAATAATAAATTTAGACTTATTACGATACAAACCAATCTTATTAATAATCTGAGCCACATCGGACTCCAAAGCCTGACTCAAAGCAAAAGCATCGGGATACGCTTCAAACAATGGTTTTGTAACGACATTCACCATCGCATCCGTAGTCTGTGCAGACAGCGTTACCGCAACTAATAACTCAAATGGGTTTCTGTAATCAAGGTCCGAACCCGCATCACCAAATTCATGACGCAAAATCCAAATTATCTCATCAACACTCATTTACGCTCTTGCTCCATATTATGCAATATCGCATTAATATACTGCATCGAAACCTTCTTATAAATGATCGCATTACCCAAAGCATCAAGGACCTCTTCTTGAGTATACTTAGACAACCATAAATTAAGGGTTTCAAGTTCGCTTTGACTCAATAAACGACCAAACTCCGTTTCGAATATTTCAAAGACTCCCTTATCCACGAATTCATATAAGGTACCATCTTGAAACAAGCCATCAATCACAAACGCAATCGAACCCGACTCCATACGAACCGACAGAAATCCACGACCCACAAGTGACTGAATGGTTTCATCCACCACATCAACCGCAAACCCCGTACGAGCCGCAAGTTCCTCAAGTGTAATCGCAACCTTTAAGCCATTAAGATAATCAATCATCAAAACAATCACGATCTCATGAGCGCTTAACTTCAAAACACCTAAGTTCTCAAGAACCCAATCACGACGCGAAACATACGCTTTATTCCACCACATCAATACACACCTCCAATATGCAAGACAATTTCCAAAGTATCCACCGAGACAAATATTTCAAACATATCCTTACGACGCAACACATACACCAACTTATCTTCATAAACACCAAACGAAATTGATTCACGATCAACACCATACTTATCAGCCAATTCAAACACTGGCTCAAAGCCCACATTATCATGAACACCCGAGCGCTCAAAGGTATGGTCAAACCAAACTAATGAAGGAAAATCATTCTCCTTCACCTCAAGGATGTAATACACTGTGTCAAATGAAAAACGACTCACCATGCGAGCCTCATCATAATCTTCACCTTCCAAAAATTCCAGTACATATAATTCATCTTGTTTATCATAAGCACGACTTGGACCAGCAATAAACCACACATATCCAACGCCCAATAAAATTACAATAACTAGTATTAAAAGGAGGTTAATCGCAAACACACGACCCGTCTTTTTCATTCCAACACCTCTGGTATTATTTTACCATAAAACACCTCTATTATCATGATAGAAAACAAAAGAAAACCCTTGAGTGAACACAATCACCCAAGAGCTAATTTTAATCTTATTTACGTTTACGAATATTCATTAACGTTGTTGCGAGAACATAACCAGAAACAGTTACAAGCCCCACTGATGAAGTAATCGCTACAGTTTTAGTTGAGTTATCCGTTTCAGCATCAAAGTAGATAAGTCCTTCAGAAATACTGTCCGTAAATCCTAGAACTACTTCACCAACTTCATAATCCCACGATTTATAAGTATCTTTGAATTTCAAACCACTATCTACATCATGAATCTCTGGATCAATTTCAAAAGTTTTAG
>JAAYNU010000042.1 GCA_012520695.1 Erysipelothrix sp. | reverse complement strand
ACTTGAAGCTAAAGGGCTTAGAATTTTAGTCTTAAGGGATAATGAAATACCCATTAATGTTTTTGGTGAAGATGGGCGGATTGCGAGGGGATACGAAGCAGATGCTAAGTATTATATTCAGTTGAATTTACTCTACTCAGGTTATAAATCAGATGTCGGAGCAACCATGATTTACTCTAATTTCTCGAGTAATCGTATTGCGACTTCTATTATGAAAGCACTGAATGAACAAACGAGTTTAAAAGCATCAAATTATTCATCGGGACATAACATCGATGGTGTTTATCGTACTCAGCTTGTGGATAATCTTGACCTGATGAACATCATCCGAGAAACCGGTGGTAAGTTTACAGGAGCAGGAATTAATGAAGATTTTAAAGAATTAAATGGCTTTGCGAAGGATATTCGTAAAGGTATGCAGATTGTGGTCGTTGAATACGGATATTTAAACGATGATGAAACATTTGCTACATGGAAAAATGAAAAGGAAGCAATCATTGAAGCGACGTATGAAGGGATTCTATCGGGCTTAGGAATTGAATAGGTGAATGTATGATTGTACAGGTTAGAAATGCGAGTAAATCATTCGAATCTCAGGATCTCTTTGATAATTTAAACGTACTTGTAAAAAGAGGTGAGCGCGTTGCGCTTATTGGAGCAAACGGTGTTGGTAAAACAACACTTTTTCGCGTGCTACAAGGGGATGAATCCCTCGATAGTGGTGATGTATTTTGGCGATCAGGCGTTCGTAAGGGATTCCTGGATCAGATTCACATTGGTGAGGAAGATGTCAGTGTAAGACAATTCTTTGATGAAGTGTTCGTTGATGTATTCGCACTGAAGAAACGACTCAATGTCATTGAGGAAACCATGCAAACAGATCACTCTGATAAAATACTCGAGCAATATGATCGTGTTCAAACGGAATTCATTCAGCGCGGGGGTTATACGTATGAGACAGAAATTAATACGTTTCTGACAAAGTTTAATTTCAGTCCAAGCGACTTAGACCGCTCATTGGGTACTTTCTCTGGGGGACAAGTAACGCGCCTTGCGTTCATTCGTTTACTGCTGAGTAAACCGGATATCTTATTCCTAGATGAGCCAACCAACCATCTTGATATTTCAACCATTGAATGGTTAGAAGGGTATCTTGCAAGTTATGAGGGCGCACTCGTTGTTGTATCCCATGACCGTTTGTTCTTGGATCGTGTGTGTAATGTATTGATTGAGATTGAGGATAAAGTAGCTACGCGTTATCAAAGTAATTATTCAGGATATATTAAACTAAAAGAAGTAGCAATCGCATCTCACAACGTTAAGGTTGCGAATCAGAAAAAAGAAATCGATCGCCTTGAAGCACTGATTGAGAAATTCAGATATAAGAAAAGTAAGGCAGCTTTCGCGCAGTCGAAGATTAAGTATCTCGACCGTATGGATCGCTTAGAAGAAAAAGATGATCATAAGCGTGAGTTTAAGGCAGAGTTCACAACCAGTATTCGTGGTGGTAAGGATGTTCTCTTACTCAATGAACTGGAAGTGGGCTATGATAAACCCTTATTTTCAGTCACTGAAACGGTAAACCGCCAACGTCGCATTGCGATTGTTGGGGATAATGGAACTGGTAAGTCGACGCTTCTTAAAACTGTAGCGGGAAGACTTAAACCATTGGGTGGAGAAATGCTTTTAGGGCATCAAATTCAAATGGGTTATTTTGACCAACAACTTCTCGACTTTGTGATGGATAAAACCGTCTTAGAAGAGGTTTGGGATGAGTTTCCTGAACTGGACCACACTCAAATAAGAAGTTCACTGGGAAGATTTCTCTTCAAAGGAGAAGATGTCTTCAAAAGTGTCTCTGTTTTATCTGGGGGTGAGCGAGTTCGTTTATCGCTTGTGAAGTTAATGCTTCAGCATGATAACTTCCTTGTGCTTGATGAGCCTACCAACCACCTTGATATTCAAGGTAAGGAAGCGCTTGAAAAAGCACTGGCTGACTACAATGGTACCATGTTGTTTGTGTCTCATGACCGTTATTTTATTGAGAAGCTCGCAACCGATATCTGGTTGATTAAAGATGGTGTTATTGAACATACTGAAAAAAGCATGACAGAAGTTATTGAAGAAAATAAAGAAACGGTTCGTCAGGTTAAAGAAACCTCAAAAGAGGTCTATGTGAACGTGAAGCGTCAACAAAGACTCGCAAAAAAACTCGAGGAGGAACTCCTTGAGCTGTATGAGGATCTTGAGGTGCATCGTGAGTCACGATTTGACCCTGATATTTACCATGATTTTGAAAAGATGAATGAAGTAAATTCTGTCATTGATGATATTCACAATGAAATTAAAACTCGTGAAGCACAGTGGTCGGAGATTATGATGGAATTAGAGGAGAATGAGGCTTAGGTCTTATTCTTTTTCTTTGCGATAAAGTTCAAATGTCTTAATCCACACCTTGTTGTATTCTGTATAAGATGTCGCATCAACGTCTTTTAGGTTCTTTCGTAAGAGTTGAAAGAAGCGGTGTTGGGGTGATGTTCCGATTCGAATGGAATCATGAATAAGTCCTCCCCAGATTGAATTCTCCGAATAGTAAGTTGAAACCTCGAATTCTTTAAGATATGTTTCATCAACTGGAAATGATCGAAGAGCAACATCGAAAACATTATCTTCAATTGTCAGGATGCAGTACTTATACTCAGGTCCGTCTGCCGGAATGCCTATTGATCCTGGATTGATGAATCGTTTGCCACTGTAGGTATGATCGCTGTGTAGGTGATTATGTCCAAAGAGACAGACATCGAAATTATACATGTCGATGAGTTTATCATAACCATTTTCAATGAATGAGGGGCGTACGAGTTCTCGGACTTGATCTCCGTGGATGACTAAAAAACGAAGTCCAGAGTATTCAAAAAACTCTACATTGTTCAACTCTTCCAAATAGGATTTACTATCTGAATTCAAATTATTTTGACTCGTATACAATGGTTTCTGGTTTAAGAAGCGTGGGTCAAATTTGCTGTAGAGTAGTGTGCGGTCTCTATTTCCGAGGACTGTGATGTAACTCTTCTCTGATATGATATCGATCACTTCGTTGTCTGAGTATCCATCGGATATGGCATCGCCCAGGAAGATATAGTGATCAACGTTTTGATTCTGTGCGTCTTTGATTGCTTGGTTTAGTGCGGGGAGATTTGAGTGTATGTCACTGATTAGTGCGATTTTCATAGGGTGCCTCCGTTTCTTTAATTATAGCATAATAAAAAAGTCAGGAGATTTTTCTCCTGACGATTAATGTATAAATTTTATAGTTTGTCTGCAGCTCTTTTTAGAACTGAGAAGAGGTACATGATACCAACTGTAAGTAAGATATGCGCGATTCCTGAGACTCCTGATATGGATGCATTCAATCCTTTTGAAAGTTCCATTCCTAATACTTGTGTTGTTCCTCGAACAGTAAGCATGAGAAGTGTTGAGATAAGTCCTAAGTTATAAAACAATGTGAAGCGTTTGAATTTAGGATCTTCATCTAAGTTGAACTTCGTGAAGAAGAGTGCAACAATCAGGAACATAAACATTCCTAAGATCAGTGTATGTGTATGTAGGACTGCGAGTTGTGTTTTACCTGTGAATCCTTGGATTTTTGTGAATTCTCGGTAGAATACACCGGCTCCTAATCCGACGATCATGTATGCGAATGCAGTGTTAATCATTTTTTTCATTATATTTTCTCCTTATATAGTATTGTATTCATCATTATTTCCAACGCTCTGAAGTTTGGCTTTTCTTTAGTAAGTTGACTCATCATATTTTCTAAGATGAATGTGATAAACCACTCTTTCGTAAAGTATTCATTCCAAATTGTAAAGTCGATGTCTTTGTCAAGGTTTAAAACCTTGAGTAGACCGCTTTCCATATGTTGGTAGTACGTATTCGAATCTGTTTCCAAAAAAGTCAGTTGTGCTTGCATGATTTCTTTGAAGTTCTCTGTTTGCATCAATGCTTTTTCAAACAAGATGGTAAGATAGTCCACGAACCCTTGATTGGGTTTAACGCGGCAAATATCTTGGGCAAGGGATGCTTCCCAGAAATCATCGAGCAGTGCTGCAGTGAGTGCATGCTTAGATGGGAAGTAGTTGTATACTGTCCCAACCGATACATCGGCTGCTTTGGATAGTGTTCGAATGCTCAGATCTTTAATGCCAATTTTTTTTGCATGCTCAAGTAAATAAGCTTTACTAATCATGTTTTCACCTCCGATGAACACTGTTCATTATACTGTGTCATTGTTTTATTTGCAAGGTACATGATTGGGTAGTATGTGTATTAGGGTCAATAGTCATTGTTTTAGGGCTTAGAGGCCTGATTGATTTGTCAATCAGTGTGTAATTGTGTATAATAGGATAGGAAAATAAAGAGGAGACAGTATATTCTATGGCAAAATGTTTAGTGGCCCAATCAGGTGGACCAACATCAGTAATTAACGCTACAGTAGCGGGAGTTGTGAAAGCAAACCAATTAAACCCTATCTATGATACGGTATTAGGTGGACTTCACGGTATTGAAGGAATCCTTCAAGAAATGTTCGTTGATTTAACAGATATGAGTGAGGAAGAGAACTTAATTCTTCGCCAAACTCCATCTTCAGCATTAGGATCATGCCGATACAAATTGAAGCGTGAAAACACAGCTGACTTCGTTAAATTATTTGAAATTCTAGAAAAACACGATATCCGTACAGTATTCTACACAGGTGGAAACGACTCAATGGATACAGTTACAGCCTTAGCACAATATGCAGAAGCAAACGGATTATCAGACAAGTTCCAATTTGTTGGATGTCCAAAAACAGTTGATAATGACTTAATGGTTATGGATCACTCACCAGGTTATGCTTCAGCAGCAAAATTCATTGCTACAACAGCATACCAAACATGGTTAGATTCTACAGTTTACACTCGTCAAGACGTATTTATTCTTGAAACAATGGGACGCGATGCTGGTTGGTTAGCAGCTGCTGCATGTGTTTCTGGAATCGTTGACGTATTAGTATTACCAGAATTAGACTTCGATAAAGAAGCATTCTTAGCGCAAGTTAAAAAGCACGTTGATGCTAAAAACAAATGCTATGTTGTTGTAAGTGAAGGAGTTAGCTACGCTGACGGAACTTACCTTGCAGCTGGAGAATCAAAGAACGATACATTCGGTCACGCCGTATTAGGTGGCGCTGGTAATGCACTTCGTGAAATGATCCTTGAAGCAGGTATCTCTGAAAGAGCTAAAGTTCAAGACCTTTCAAACGCACAACGTTCACACGCTACAGAGCAATCTAAAGTTGATGTTGAAGAATCATTCAAATTAGGAATGTCAGCACACATGCGTTCAGTTGATCCAACATTTACTGGAAAAACAGTATTCGTTACACGCGTTGAAGGAGATTCATACGATGTTAAGTTCGATGCTACTGATTCAAGTAACATTGCAAACCACGTACGTCACTTCCCATTAGAGTGGATCTTACCAGATTTCGCCGGAATCACTCAAGAAGGACTTGACTATGTCGCACCACTGTTAGTGGGAACACCAGTCATCTTATTCGATGAAAAAGGACTTCCAAAACACGTAACACCTTACTACATGCGTTGATTTTTATTACTAAAAGCAAAAGATGAACCCTAGGGCTCATCTTTTTTTGTGCATTTTTCACTTCTTGATAGATGTTATACAAATCATCATCGTTGGGATAATCGTGAATTACGATTGTTTTAATACTGCTTTCTTTGAGATTATTCATTGGACTAACACTCGATGTAGTTGCAGGTAAAACTGTGACACTTAAATTCTATGTTAGGGTTAAAGAAGACCTTGATGTTGAAGTCACAACGACTCTATTGAACCAAGCAACGATCGCAGATCTTATAGCAAGTGTTGAAATCGAAACAACGAAACCACGCTACTCAGCAGTTAAAACAGTAGTAGATGGTAACAAAAATGAAAGAGCAGAGCAAGGAGAAACACTAACCTACACTCTCGAAATCACAAACGATGGACTTATTGATGTTGAGAGCATGTTTGTTCAAGATGAGCTGATCACAATTAAAGATTACTTTGTAAGTGTGGATGATGAGACCCTGACTCTAAATGGGGATGATTCATTCACTGTGAAAGATCTTATTGGTGGATTTGAATTGAATCTTCCAGTGGGTGAGACTATTCACATCAGCTTTGATCTTGTACTGAAGAGTGACTTGGATATGGAAGCAATCTATCTCATTAGAAACATTGCGAAAGTAAACGAGTTGAATCCAAGTGCAAGCATTAGGACATGGATACCAGAGACTAAAACAATTGGTAAACCGGATCCGAAACCTCCAGTAACGCCTCCGGTTGTGAAACCACCAGTGGTAACGCCACCTGTTGTGACGCCTCCAGTGGTGACCCCTCGTGTTATTACACCACCGATTGTTAAACCCGTGGTTGCTCCTGTGGTACCTGTTGACTTACCATCACTATTAATTGCAATTGGACTTATATTGAGAAGGCGCACCGAGCGTCACTAATCAATCTTGGCGAAGTGAAATGGGATGCGAGGTGTTTCTTCCCTCTACACCAAACGTGACGCATCTTCTTGAAGT
>JAAYNU010000041.1 GCA_012520695.1 Erysipelothrix sp. | reverse complement strand
TCAAGCACCACATCATCGTGAGGTTCCGCAATAATTTTACTCTCTCCCGTTCGAGTATGCGTAATCGCATTTCTAAGTTGAGCAAACTCATTTAAATCAAGTGCATAATGTAAGACAAGAGCATTAATCTTCCCTGCTTCTGATACGAGTTGGTGAAAGGGCATGTATGCCGTTCCCACTAATTCTCTAAGATGCATTTCAATCGCAACGAAACTGTTGATAAATTCCTGAGCATTGTTCATCCTTATTCCCCTTTAAGTGTTTTTTCGAGTTCGGCTTTAATTTCTAAAACTTTATCCTCATCGGGCCATAAAACATAATATTTATAACCATCGGCTTGAGAATACGTTTCTTGCACTTGATTTAAATGAGTTTGCTCAACTTAGAAATGCGATTACGCATACTCGAACGGGAGAGAGTAAAATTATTGCGGAACCTCACGATGATGTGGTGCTTGAAATTAAGAACATCCTTGAGGCACTGACGAATCAGAAAACAATCATTGAAGTGTTTGATACGAAAGTATACCGTGCTGATGTGAATGATAATTTACAAGAGGTCTTAGGCATTAAGGATGATCATCATTATTCCGTTGTTCCTATTTACCGTGGGAAAAGTTATATCGGGATTATTCACGATGCTTTATTTGCGCGCTGTGTAGAAACAAATAAAGGAAAAGTAAATCTTGAAACGATCGAAGAATTACTGCTATTTCAAAGAAGTAATGATCGCGTTGTATTCATGGCACAAGATGCAAGTCTTGTGGATGTCTTAGCAACGTTCAATAAACAACAAACAAAGGGGACACGCCTTATCGCGCTTATTATCACAGAGCGCGGTCATATGAATGAAGAACCCTTAAGTATTATTACACTTGCGGATTTACCTAAAGTGATATCAAACTTGAATAAATAGTGTCAAAGGTGTATATTATCATGGGTTAAGTTAGAGATAAAGGAGTTCTTATGACAAATTACTTTGTGATGCGTGAAGCATCGTTAAAACGCTACAATACGCTTCGACTTGATGTCTTAGCAGCGACAGTTATTTTGCCACATACAATTGATGGTTTAGTAGAAGCTTTAAGAGATTCAAAAGGGAAAGAAATTATCATTATTGGTAATGGTTCCAACATGCTTTTTTCGAAAGATTATTATGATGAATCTTATGTTTTTATCATCACCATCTTACTCAACGATATAACAATTAAAAACAATGAAATCGTAACAGAAGCAGGAACGCGTCTACACAGACTTGCGTGGTTTGCCTGTGAGCAATCAATCGGTAACATGGAATTCTGTGAAGATATTCCAGGAACGATGGGTGGCGCATTAATTATGAATGCAGGGCAATGGCAATATTCCATTGGCCAATTTGTGAATTGGATCGAAGTCTATAATACTGAAACGGATACCGTAGAGCGCATTATTCCTGATGAGGGATTCTTTGGCTACCGTTATTCACGCATTAATGAAATGCCAGTATACATTTTACGCGCAGGTCTAAAAACAACGCCTGGCGATTATAATGAAGCACTTGATAAAATCCTATTCTATCGACACGAGCGTTATGTAAAACAACCCCGTAACTTTGCGAATGCTGGATCCGTATTTAAGCGACCAACAGACAAAGACGGTGAGAGTCTCTATATTTGGAAACTCTTTGATGAAGTAAATCTACGCGGCTACCGTGTGGGTGATGCGATGGTATCAGAAAAGCATCCAGGGTTCATTGTGAACGTTGGACAAGCAGCTGTTTCTGAAATGCATGCTGTAATTGCTGAGTGCAAACGACGTGTTCTTGAAACATTCGGTGTTGAAATCGAATTAGAATGGCGTGTAATCTAAAATGAAAAAAACAGCAGTATTAGTTATGTTCATTACCGTATTTTCGAAACTCCTAGGATTCATACGAGATGTCGTTCTTACAGGTGTTATTGGAATTAATGCTACATCAGATGCGTTTCAAACTGCAGTATCCATCCCATCAACCGTCTTAACGGTCGTAGGCGCGGCATTTGTATCTGGGATTATTCCGATGCTCTCACGCATCTCTAAAGAGGATCCAGAGCGTGGTGATCGATTCACATCGAACGTCATGAACATTATGTTGGTATTCTCTGCCATACTTGCTGTATTCATGTTTGTAGTTCCTGAACTTGCAGCAAAAATGGTGAACTGGGGAATGAAGGGCGAGGCACTTCAAATTGCTTCAGGCTTCGTTCGAATTATTGCTTTTGGTGTCTTTGCCGTATCCATCGTCCAATTGGGAGCTGGGTACCTCAATGTCATGAAGAGTTTCTTAATACCAGCATTCGTTGGTATTCCCGCAAACATTATTATCATTGCCTCAATTGCTCTGGTAGGAAAAACAGGGAATCGCAATATTATGGCCTTTGGTCAAATGATTGCGCTGCTCTTACAGGGAACCATTATATTATCAACAATGAAAAAAGTTGGGTTTAATTATCGACCCATCATTGATTTAAAGGATGAAGATTTAAGAATGATGGTTCGCTTGGCAATGCCACTTGTAATTTCATCATTTATGGGACAAATGAATGGAATGATTATGAAGGGTTATGCTACTAAAATTCACGGAAGTGACGGTGGGTATACCTACATGGCAAATGCTGATAAGTTAATCGCATTTGTTCAAGGGATCTTTACCACATCAATTCTAGCGGTAACGTATCCAACGATTTCCGCAGCTGTAGCTTCGAATAATCAAAAACAAGTTCATAAATCAATCAACGAATCCATCTTAATGTTATCGGTGTTTATCATACCAGCGATGGTAGGATTCCTAACACTATCAAAAGAGATTGTTTCGTTTGTATATTTAAGAGGAAAAGTAACGCCTGCGGATATCGCAATATTGGCACCAATCTTCTTCTTTAATTCATTGGTCTTGTTTGCTCATGCGATGAGGGAGTTATTCTATCGAATCTCTTATGCATATCGCGATATGATTTCACCGGTTATTAATACCGCAATATTCTCAGTAACGTTTGTTGTATTGATGTTGGTGTTCTCAAACATCTTCAAGCGCTGGGATATGCCGCTTGCTGGATTAACACTGGCGTTCTCAACTGCAACAACGATTACGATCTTCCCGATGTGGCGAAGCCTTCAAAAGCATCTTCACGATACACGGATTAAATTGATTATTCCCGACTTCATGAAAATTGTGATTTCAAGTATTGTTATGGGTATTGTCGTTCTTGTTTCAAAACGATTCGTACCCGCTGGTAAATTGGCATTATTTGTAGGAATTGGCCTTGGTGTCATATCCTATGCAATAACACTCTTTGCCCTTAAAACACAGTTTGTTTTAAGTCTAATTCACAGTTTCAGAAATAGATAAAAATACCAACTCAAGGACCTTATATAAATAGGGTCCTTTTTTAATGTGATTATGTTGTATCTATAAGTGTCAATATGGTACAATGGTGGTACAAAGTGGTAATTAGTGGAGGAAAGTGGGTGGATTTCTATGTTCATGGGTGAATATCAGCATAATATTGACGCAAAAGGTAGAATTATCATCCCTGCTAAGTTTCGTGAGGAACTGGGTACTTCCATGATTGTCACGCGCGGCCTTGATGGTTGCTTAACAATTTATACAAATGAGCAATGGTTAAAGGTTGTAGAGAATTTAAAAAAACTCCCTTCAACAAAACGAGAAGCGCGTATGTATACGCACATGCTTATGTCGAAGGCAGCTGATTGTGAATTGGATGCTCAGGGAAGAATTCGAATCCCAGCACACCTTACCAAAGAAGCTGCACTCGAGAAACATTGTGTTTTAGTTGGAGTGAACGATCACGTAGAAATATGGGATCAAGTGCGATGGGATGCTTACTACGATAT
>JAAYNU010000040.1 GCA_012520695.1 Erysipelothrix sp. | reverse complement strand
TCACCATCAATGATGAACATAAAGTTTGATGGATTGTAATCAATTGGGAAAATCTCAACAGAAACATCCAGGTCCTGGAATAGCTCCTGAAAGAATGCTTCATCGCTTGGATCGATTTCCGCAAGTATTTCATGCTCTGCACTGCCTAGAGTTCTTCTGAGTACTTGTATCACGTTGTCGTGACCATAAGCGTTCGTAAACTCATAAGGTGCTTGTTGGGTCTTACCGAGTTCTTTTCTTAAGTATCGAGAAGATTGTTTAAATTCCATGCGAAGCTTCGCAAGTAAATCCTTTATGGGAACAGCTGAGTAGTAACGCGTTTTCCCTTCTTCACTCACAACACTGGCACCTTTTTGTACGAGTGATGCGAGTGATGCGTAGACATTGGATCGTGAAACCCCAATCGTCTTAGCGACTTCATAACCGCTCTGGTTTGGTTTCTCATAAAGCGCAATATAGCATCGTGATTCTATTTCTGTGAGTCCTAGACTCATTAAGTGTTCTATCATAGTGTCTCCTTCTTAGGCGAACTGGGCTTGATACAAATCATGGTATCGCCCTTTTGTTTTGAATAATTCATTGTGATTGCCCTGTTCAATAATTTTTCCGTGGTCTAATACTACAATGGTATTCGCTTTATGGATTGTTGATAATCTGTGCGCAATCACTAAACATGTTTTCGATTCAATTAAAGCATCCAATGACATTTGAATTGCTTTCTCTGATTCATTATCAAGTGAAGCAGTTGCTTCATCAAGAATAAGTATTGGAGCATCCTTTAAGAAGACTCTCGCAATACTGATGCGTTGTTTCTGGCCACCCGATAGTTTAATACCGCGTTCTCCAACTTGGGTATCAAACCCGTTTGGAAGTGAATCAATGAAATCCATAATATTCGCTTGAGTACATACTTCACGAAGTTTTGCTTCATCAGCACCCTGATCACCCAATAAGATATTATCTCTAAGTGTTCCATCAATCAGCTGAATATCTTGTGACACAATCCCGACATGATTTCTAAGATCATGTAGGTCTAGGTCTTTAAGTGAATAACCGTCTACAGTAATATCACCCGAAGATGGATCATATAAGCGACTCATCAATTTTGTGAGCGTTGATTTACCACTTCCTGAAGATCCTACAAGAGCAGTAACTTCACCATGTTTTAATTCAAAGTTAATGTTTGAGAGTACTTGAGCACCTGTATCGTAGGCAAAGTTTACATCACTGAAGACAATTCCTGAATCAAGTCTAGGGAATGCTTCTGCATTGTCTTTTGAAACAATCTTCGCTTCAACATCTAACAATTCCTCAATACGTTCAAATGAAACAAGGGCTTGTTGGATTTTGTTTCCCATAGAAGCGAAACTTCTGATTGGTGTTTGAATCATTCTCAGGTAAGCCTGAAATGCAATGATTTCACCGACACTGACAGACCCTTCCATCACTAAGTAAGAACCGAATCCTAATACAATCGCAGTTCCAAGCGTAGTAACGAATGAGATGAGTGGACTGAATTTAGAAGATAGTTTTGTACTTTCTAATGTATAGTCAAAGCTTTCTTGGTTTAATGCTTCATAATTCTTAATGTTTTCATTTTCTAATGCGAAGTTTTTAATTAATAAGACTGAACTCAAACTAGTCTGTAAGTGATTTGATACTTTAGAGCTCATAGTTCGAGACTTTCTGTGTGTTGCTTTCATTTTACGAGAATATGTTTTATTTAGATAAAACAGGATTGGGAATGTGAGTATGATCAGTAAGCTCATCACCCAGTTTTGAATGAACATGAATATCAATACAATCACAAACGTAAAGATACTCGCAAATAAAGATAAAGTACTCGATGAAATAAGATCTTGTAATGTTCTTACATCCGAGTTTAAACGCGTCATTAAGTCCCCTGTTTGACTTGTCTCAAAGAAATTGAAATCCTGATGCAATAAATGCTTGTAGATATCATTCTTAAAGCTGATCAAAGTCTTTTGGGATAAATAAGTCATAAAGTAAGATGAGATGTAGTTTAGTAGTCCCAAAACAATCGTTACTCCCAATAAGAGACCAATCTGAATGACAAGCATTCGATAGTCCTTGTTGACAATAACCTCATCAAAGATTGTTTTGTTGATTTGTGGCGTTATAAATTGCATTAAAGCAACCAGTGTTAGACTGATCAGTGACATCACTAAGTATTTCCAGTGCACCATCAATCGTTTTACGATGAATTCGATCATCACCCGAGTTTTCTTTCTTTTATTCAATAGGCATTTCCTCTCTTTCTTCTTTTAGTAGTTTTATTGACTACCACTATTGTACACCTGTTTGTTTTTCGTATCAATATTAATGCTTAAATTCCTAAAAAAAGAACTGACATGGTATCATCAGTTCTTTCGATAGTAATGAAGAGAAGCCAAACCATAAGACTTGTTTTGAACTCTTTCGAATGATCCATAAGTATCCTTAAGAACCGTCTTCGAATCCGTTTCAATGATTAGATCCGTTTGATCTGTAACCTTGTTTGATTGAACAATGTGTTCGATCAGTGTTTCTAACCCTGGGAATTGATACGGCGGATCAAGGAAAATGACATCGAATGTGTCTTGAAGACTATCGAACATCTTAATCGCGTCACCTTTAATTAATTGTGCTTTATCTTTTTCATCGAGTAGTTCGATGTTTTTTTGAATTATTTTCTGTGCTTTAGGATTCTTCTCTACAAAGACAGACTTATCCATGCCCCTACTAATGGCTTCGAGTCCACATGCACCTGAACCTGCAAAGAGGTCTAAGAAGACTCCACCGCCAAAGAAAGGTCCGATGCGAGAGAACATTGCTGCTCTTACCTTATCCCCTGTTGGTCGTGTGTTATCACCATCTAGTGTATTGAGCTTTCGTGAGCCATGTGTTCCTGCTACGATTCTCATACAAGTGTTTTCCGTTTTTCATAGGTGTTATGTTTTGATATTACTGATTGAGCAAGCCCAATAGCGATCATCACTGCCATTCGAGATGACCCACCTGATGATACGAGTAATAAAGGAACACCGGTTAGTGGAATAAATGCGGTAATTCCTCCGACATTAAATATAAAGTGAATTACAATATACGATGCAACTCCGACGAGAATAATTTTATCTTGTTCTGACCTTACTTTAAATGAGTACTTCATAAGGTTAATAAGAATCAATCCGTATCCGATAAAGATCACTAAGAAACCAAGGATACCTAACTCTTCTATTATAATAGCAAGAATAAAGTCCGTATGTGCCTCTGGAATATACCCGTATTTATTAATACTTTGGGCAAATCCTTTACCAAAGACGCCCCCTTGAATAATTGCGACAAGACTGTTGAAAACTTGGTAACTATCATTGTACATATCATGCAGTGGATCCGCACTCGTAAGAAATCGCTTCACCATGTAGTCAGGCAATGGTAGTTTATTCAGGAATTCTGCTCCTTGAGGATTATTAATCATTACCAGTACTACGATACCAAGAACAAACAGAATCGCAAACATCAACTGCATGCGTTTGAGTTTAATGTTTGATGGGATGAGATAGCAGACAAACGCTATTCCCAGTAAGACGACTGCCGAACCAAGATCCGATTGCAATACCGTAATAATAAAGAGCATGAGTAGAATTACGAGTGTTGGCAGCAGGATGTAATCCCACACTGACTTTGACTTTACTGCCTTTCGATCACCTAAAAATAAGGCAATCATTAAGATCACAAATACCTTAGCGAACTCGGCGGGCTGAATGGTGACTGAACCAAAACGAATCCAAGCTTGAGCACCGTTAACTTCTCCAAAGGCCAATGTAGCTAATAGAGCCGCTATCGTTAAGCCCAACAGGGGCCAGAAATACTTTTTAAAGAACGACATCTTGAAGTATTTCGCAAAAATCACCATTAGTATATAGGATACGACGATGAAGGCGATCTCCTTAACTAAGGTGAAGGTAAGCGTTCTGGATGTGTTTTTCAGGTTCATACTCGCTGATATAATCATCAAAAGACCAAAGAGATTAAGTACAATGGTCGTGACATGAATGCTGAGGCTGTAGCCGTATGGCATTTTTAAATTTAGTTTTTTTCGTTCAGTTTTCTGTTTCATGTTCTAAGTTTATCATAGTTCTCTCACAATGTTTAGCCTCTAAACCAAGGTATTTATGTTTAAGCCTTTCATATTTGTCTGTTTTACGGTATTATAGTGGAAAGAGTTTGTTTATTTTGCACACTCAGTTTAATTTTAAGAAATAGAAGGAAGTACATAAATGCATAAAATAAATATGGACACAATTGTCCTAGATTCTGACCCAGTTCTTCGTGGAAAGTGTGAACCGGTCTCTTTTCCTTTGCGAAAAGAAGACATTGACACCCTCGAAGACATGCTTCAGTATGTCCGTGATTCACGTGACGAAGAACTTGCTGAGAAATATAATTTACAGCCTGCAAATGGAATTGCAGCACCGCAAATTGGTATTTTAAAACAAATGACTGTATTAGTAGTTGAAGAAGAAAATAAACAAGGCGACCTTATTGAAACAGAATATGCCCTCGTTAACCCGCGCATTATTTCTCATTCCGAGAAACAAGTTGCATTGGGATATGGCGAAGGCTGTCTGTCCGTAAAAGATGAACACCCTGGTCTCGTAAGAAGAGCATGGCGTATCAAAGTAGCAGCCTACGATTACCTGCAAGGTAAAGAAGTAATCATTCAAGCAAAGGACATGCTTTCAATTGTCCTACAACATGAAATAGACCACCTCAATGGTCGTTTATTTTATGACCATATAAATAAAGAAGATCCTTGGGGCCACACAGACGCACTCAAGATTATAGAGTAGGAGTTCATTATGAGCGAAATAGAAAACAAAGAATTAAGAAAGACAGATACCTTAGTCTATGCACTAGGAGGACTTGGAGAAGTCGGAAAGAACATGTACGTTATCGAGAATGACGATGAAATTATTATCATCGACTCGGGTGTTATGTTCCCAGAAGAAAACCTTCTCGGAGTAGATTATGTAATCCCTGATTATACACATCTTGTGCGTAATCAAAAGAAAATCAAAGCACTAATCATTACTCACGGTCACGAAGACCACATCGGAGGAATACCTTTCCTTTTACAACGATTAAACATTCAAAACATCTATGCACCATTATTTGCGAAAGCACTAATCGAGCGTAAACTTGAAGAACGTAAAATGCGTTCAAAATTCAAAATACAAGTTATTGATTCAAAATCAACAGTAAGCACAAAACACTTCGTTGTTGGTTTCTTCAATGTTGTTCACTCAATCCCCGATTCATTGGGATTATTGATCAATACACAAAACGGTCGTATCGTTTCAACAGGTGACTTTAAATTCGACCTTACACCAGTAGGTACGAACCCAGACTACCAAATCATGTCATACATGGGAGAAATTGGTGTTTCACTTCTTATGAGTGATTCAACCAACGCGGAAGTATCCGGATTCTCAATCTCTGAAAAAGAAGTTGCGAAATCCATCAACCGTATTTTTAGAAAAACAGACGGACGTATGATTGTGGCAACATTCGCTTCAAACGTATACCGAGTTCAACAAATTATTGAAGCCGCAATTGCGGACGGACGTAAAATCGCGATCTTTGGTCGTTCAATGGATAACGTTGTTACAATTGCACGAAAACTTGGTCACATTCAAGCTGCCGATAAGCACTTCGTTAACGCACATCAATTAAATAAGATCCCAGCAAACAAACAATGTATTATTTGTACCGGATCACAAGGGGAACCCCTAGCTGCATTAAGCCGTATCGCGAACGGAACACACAGACAAATTTCTGTTATTCCTGGTGATACAGTGGTCTTCTCTTCAAGCCCTATTCCTGGTAACCAACAATCAGTTTCTAAGGTTGTTAACCAATTAACGCGTGCAGGAGCAAACGTGATGACAAACTCACCACTAAACTCACTTCACACTACAGGACATGCTTCTAAAGAAGAACAAGCTTTAATGCTTCAATTGATCAAACCAGATTACTTCATGCCAATGCATGGAGAATACAAAATGTTAAAAGCACACCAACAAACCGCTGTTGAAACAGGAGTTCCAATTGAGAACACATTTATCTGTTCAAACGGTGACGTTGTTGCACTTCGTGATGGTGTCGCATTTGACCCACAAGTTCGTGTACAAGCAGATGATATCTTCGTTGATGGAAATGACTCAAGTGGTCTATCCACAGCAGTTCTAAAAGATCGTAAGATTTTAGCGGACTCTGGTCTTGTTTCAGTCGTTGTTACGATTGATTCACGTACAAATAAGATTATGTGCAAACCAAGCATCGTATCTCGTGGATTTGTATTCATTAAAGAGAACCAAACACTCTTAAAAGAAGCAGAACACGTTGTTTATGAAGCACTTAAAAAGAGAATGGAAAAACGCGTTACATTTGGTGATATCAAAAACACGATTCGTGGCTCACTCGAACCATTCCTATACAAACATACACAAAGAAACCCACTCGTTATCCCTGTAATCTTAAATCAAAGAGATGCGATGGCTCAAAAGAACAACAATAGAAAATCAATATAATGAATAAGAAGAAAATGATTGTTAAACTCTTTATCATTTTAGTAATTCTTCTAGGAGTTTACTTTGAAATGACGGCTTGGGCCCCTTTCAGAGTCAGTGCTCGAAATGTAGAAATTGCATCGAATGAAATACCACCAAGTTTTGACGGTGTTTCAATCGCAGTGTTGTCTGATATTAACGGCAATACAGAAAATCTCATTAAAGCAAAACAAAAATTTGAAAAAATGAAGCCTGAACTACTGATATTTACGGGTGATTTATTCCAAACAACCCCTTCCGAGGAAGAAAGTGCTCAAATGAAAGAATTACTCAGTCAATTTGATGCCCCTCAAGGAAAGTTCGCAATACTAAGCCCCAATGATGTAGAAGCCACACGTGCACTCTTAGTCGAGTCTGGTTTCACAATCATGTCAAACACATCAATCGCACTTCATAATGGTACACAGGAATCAATTATCGCAACATTCTATGATTCCAACACGCCTGCAAACTTCCCCAAAGATGAAGGTAAGTATACGATCGGTTTTGGCTATGATGCAAATACCTTCACTGCAATCAGTGATGATAAAATTGATCTCTATGTCGGTGGTAAAACACTGGGTGGAGGGATTAACCTTCCAATTTATGGGTCTTTAACTCATGATGGCATCACAAAGAAACAAAGTTTAATCGATAGTACTCAAGTACTAGTTTCACAGGGAATCGGAACTCCCGATCCTCAACTGAGACTATTATCAAGTCCTGAACTCTTAGTCATTAGTTTCAATGGTATACAAGATGAATCATAAACAATACATACACGCCTGGATCTTAGAACAAGAAGATCTGGGCATTGTTTTTGATATGACCTGTGGTAATGGCCACGATACCCTCTTCCTTGCGGAGCATGCTGAGAGTGTTGTTGCGGTTGATATTCAAATGAGTGCAATTGAAGCAAGTAAAAAGCGAACAGAAGCATTCACTAATGTTCACTTCTTCCATGCATCACATGACACAATTCAATTTGATAAGACCCCACCCATCAGTGGTGCAATATATAATCTAGGCTATTTACCCGGTAGTGATAAAGAAACAATTACGAATAAAAACAGTACTGTACAATCACTCAAGAATATCATCCCCCATCTTACTCATTTCCTCGTCGTCTCTTGCTACAGAAAGCATCCAGGTGGTAACGAGGAGTACTCGGCGGTTAGGTCTTACCTTGAGAGTTTAAACCTTAATATAGAGGTGTTCGAGTATGAAGTAGCACTCTCACCCGTTACATTTCTAATCAAGTTCAAATAAAAAAGCGAATTAATTTTCGCTTTTTTTTAATTTCATTAATCACAATCAGTTCTCGCTGATGAATCATGGCGTTAATGCCCGTGGTTTCTTTACTTAATATTTCTGCCCACTCATCAAGTGTATGCCACTCCACTCCGACAATAACTTCCTTCTCATAGTCTGTCAGTTGCGGTTCTTCTTCAAAGATTAGTTCACAGACATAGAAATGGTGAACGTTGATGCGCTCTAATAGATTCCATCGGTCAATAATCGTTCCAATCTTCTTTTCGATCTTCACACCAAAGCCCACTTCTTCAAGAAGTTCTCTTTTCAGCGCTGTCTTTTCATCTTCACCTTTTTCAATGCCTCCACCCGAGATTTCATAGTGATCTCTTTCACCAAATCCATCATTGCATTTGATATGAATCATGGCATAGAGATTATCTTTTCGAACAAGCCCTCTGACACTGCTTCTGATGGTTGTGAATCCAGTGTTTTCATAGTATGTATCGTACATTTCACTTAGTATCATTATTTCACCTCATTTATTGTGAAAAAAAACTTCGCAGATGCGAAGCTTAGTTCTTAGTTGATTGACGTGGTGTATAGAGGTAAGAAAGTTCGATTTCTTTATCTTCCACTTCGTCATCATTAAGCATTTTTGTCAATACGCGCATTGCTACTGCTCCAAGGTCATACGATGGAATCGCAAAACTTGAGAGACGTGGGCGCACCATTGAATTATACTTCGTATCAATAAGACATACGACTTCGAGATCATCTGGAACAGAAATCCCTTTTTCGTTTGCTGCGTTGATTGCTGATATAGCTTGTGAATCACGGTTAGCAATTAAGAAATTATATTTAAGATCTTCAATTGTATCTGTGAAATAGTCATAGGAACGACGGTATTCTTGAGGAATCTCAATATATCCGTTGTCATCAATACCACGTTCTTTATAAGCGCGTTGTACTCCTGAAACCATTTGAGCCGTTGTATAATCATTCTTTCGGTCTTGAATAATACCGATACGGTTATTAATATCTTGATTTAATTTCTTAACTGTTAATTCATAAACAGCCATTTCAATATCAACATAAACTGATGCAATTTGCTTATCGGAAATTGGATTACCGATAATAACAATTGGGAATTGATACTTTGACAATTCAGTCAGTTCGTTCATCATTAATTTATCGTTGTAGATAATAACACCGTCTACACGAGATTTAATAATGTCATCCACTACATCCTTAATATCAACAATACCCTCTGTCATCGTATGAAGTACGATTGAGTATTTGTAGATTTTAGCGACGTCAATCAGACCGTTGATGATTTGGCCTGTATACCCAAAGCTTGCTTCAGGTACGAGAAGCGCAATTGAAGTTGTCTTCTGTAGAGCAAGTCCTTGAGCAATTGCGTTTGGTTTATAACCAAGCTTATCAATTGCGGTTTCAACACGAACACGTGTCTCTTCTCGAACAATTTGTAAGCCGTTAATTACACGGGATACTGTCGCAAGTGAAACTCCGGCTTCTTTTGCAACATCGTAAATTGTCACTCTTTTCATATTTAGTCCTCTTCTGGCGTATTTGATTCAGTTTCATCATTCTTAGATTTATCCAACTCTGAAATCCAATCCGCTAATTTTTGCGAGCCATCTTTCACGAGTTTCGATCCTAAATCTACCGCATCTTTCGTTTTTTCTTTTAAAACCTTTGTGCCTTCAATAACTTTAGGATTGTGAGCGAACTCGTCCAAGCCATCTTTTGCTTTTTTAAATCCATCTTGAGCAACATCCACAATCTTATCGACTGTACCTGATGCATCAACTTTATTGATTACTTCTTTAGCAGAATCCAATACTGAGGAAGCGAATACATTCACTTCTTCAAGGAAATCTGAACGATTAGGCGCAGCTTCCAATACTTCTAATGCAGAAGCAACAATGCTTTCGTTTTTAGATAACAATGTTTCAGCACGCTCATCGATCAAATCACGATTTTTAAATCCAGAAATAATCTCAAGCGAACGAACGTTCATATCGTTGATTGTATTCAGTGTATTATCTCTAAACGTTAATAGACGTTCTTGTGAACGCTTGTTAGCAATTATTTCATTGCTTTCCGAATAGAAACTGTACACCACATCATCGATACGGTAAACTAACTCATTTAGCACTTCATCATATTTACTCATAAATTCCAAAATCCTCCTTCTTCTCAACATCTTCTTCAACTTCTTCTTTGTGACCCTTGCGCTTTGCAATGGCCTCTTTACCCCAATTCACAAATGAATCAGAGTGCTTAACCGTAAACTTAACTGCATTGCTCACAGCGCTGACAGCGGAGTCGTTAACAACATCAACTGTCTTCGAAACAGAATTCAAGGTGTTTAAAGGCCCCTCTAATTGATCGATTTTAAGGTTCGTTGATGCAACTACTTTATCGACTCCATCGATTGACACCGATAGCTTCTTAACTGCTTTATTCAAATTGAATAGTATTACCCCCAATAAAACCAAACAAATGAGACCCACAATCGGGATCAATATCGTTGAAACTTCATTCAACAACAATAATAATTCATCCATAGCGATTCACCTCTCTTCCTTTATTATAACGCTTTATGAAACAAGTTTCAATCGTTGAAACGCATTTTCAGCGCATCTTTCAGGTCATATATGTCTTTAGAGCTCATAAATACATAAACACATGGACTTAACTCACTCAATAGATCCAATCCACGCTCATCAAGTTCAATTACTTCTGAGCCAGGAATCTTGTCTTGTAAGTAGGTAATATCTATATCAATGCCCTCTTCAAAGTCATCAATACTCGTAAACGGATTTAAGAAAACATGGTCTGCTTTACTGAGTGCTTCAGCGAATTGATCACCGAAATAAGCAACACGCCCCACTCGGTGTGGTTTGAATATTGCAGCAATCTTCATATCTGGAAAACGCGTACGCGTTGCGTCCAGTGTTACCCCAATTTCAGTTGGGTGATGTGCATAATCATCGATGTAGATGTTCTCTTCACCGCGCTCAACAACATAGCGTCGCTTA